>NZ_CP082247.1:600000-891417 GCF_019879105.1 Natrinema sp. SYSU A 869
TTGATGGCGCATCTGTCTTCTTCTGACCCACACGCACCCTCTACTGACCGGGAAGGGGTTTCGATAATTCCTTCGCCTATACTTATCATTCGTCGGGTGCCCGCACAGAGAGTATGAGAACTCTCTATAACTCCCTCTTGTCGTAATCAACGCGAAGGCGAGTAGTTTTCTACCGATCCAGCGGATATCGGTGAAGGAACGATTACGGAAACCGAGATGCGATTACGTTCCAAATCCAGTATTGTGCTTCGAAGAGCGTGAGTTAGTCTTCCGGCGTCGTCACCCGAAGGTCGCCGTCGACCTCATAAAAGTAGCCTCGCTCGATCAACCGGGAGAGTGCATGGGCCGCGTCCTCGGGTTTGAGGGCCAGTTCATCAGTACTGTGGAGAACTTCGATCGCTTGCTCTCGAGGGATCGACTGGACGTCTTCCTGCTCAGCCGAGTTGAGACTGTGAGTACAAAGGACATCGTACGCGTTCAAGATCCACTCTGGAAGCGGTGGCCGTGGATCAGAGAGATCATTCATCGCGACTTCGTACTCCACTCTTTGCTATCGACTTGCTTAAGAATACCCCTCAACGGGTATAGGCCAGACTCTGGGAGGTACCAAACGGTCTTGGAGTGCTCCTTCGAACAAACTAGGACTGAGATCCTATTCAGAATTGTCTCCTCACAACCGATTCCCTGACCTAAAATCTGAGTTGCCTTTTCGCGCCTGACGGGTGAGGCGCGACGACGTGTGCCTCGAGAGTACCCATGAGTATAGATCGACCAATCCATCACGAGCAGCAGGAGCACCACCACGATCGCGGCGACACCACTGACCGAGAGCAGAGGTATTCCAGTGGCGTCGCTCGACTGAACGGGCGCGAACTCATCGCCATTGACAAGTGGTTACCAGGCAGGGAACCGACACCATACGATCTCGATCTCACCGATAGCTGCGAGTACTGCACACGCTACTGGCGCTGTCGGAACTGTGGCCAAGAACGTAATCGTCGCGACGAGTTCAGAGACCCGTGTGAAACACCAGTACCACCGACTCCACTCGAGGCAGGTGGCTACTCGATCGACGACCCACGAACACGTCGTGTGTTGAGCGAGGAGATAGACATCCGCTTCGCCACGGTGGGTTCGATCTACGAGGTCGAGAGTAAGAGCGGGAATACCTATGAGGTCGACATCGAGAGGGAGACCTGTAGCTGTCCAGATTTCGCACACCGCCAGCCAGACGACGGCTGTAAGCATCTTCGGCGTGCCGATCTCGAGATTCGTATAGGACTGGTTCCTTCTCCGGATGGGACACTCAGTCACTGACGATAGGTGACTGAGTCATCGTGCAGTGACTTTCAGTGGCTACTATCGAGCACACCGACTGAGCCCGATTGGTGACCGTCACGAACACGAAAACTATTCTTGTCGCTCGGGACGTCCCTAGAGAGGCATGCAGGAACCTTTCGGCCAACGTGGACGTCTCGCCGCAGGCGTCGTCCTCCTCGCCATTCTGGCCGGACTCGTGTTGTGGGCGGGCGCAGTTCCCTCCGACCTGATGACGAGCGGTCATCCTGACGAAGTCGAGGTGACACCGAACCGTGAAGCCTACGTGGGCGAGCAGGTCGCCATTGGCGGTCGCGTCGTTGATACGGAACCCGTCGTCATCGCGACTCGAGCTAGCGGCTACGGCAGGTTTACCCTCGCAAACGCGGACGAGGAGCTCCAGAACTCGGACATGGCCCTCGAGCGGGGTGATCGCGTGACCGCGTTCGGCACCCTCGAGGATGAGTCGACCCTCGTCGTCGACCGCACGACGGTCGGCAACGCATCCGGGACGGCGTACATGCTCTTCGTCTCGTTCGTCGGCGGACTCTGGGTTGTCAGCCGGTTCGTCCGTGACTGGCGATTCGATCGCGGCCAGCTTGCGTTCGTCCGGCGGGACGGTCCGCTTTCGCTCCGAGACGTGATCCCTGGGACTCGAGGGGACGCAAGCGGTGGTGATCGCGGTGCCTGATGTCCTCACGCACGTCATCGTCGGGTACGTCATCGGAACGCTCCTGTCGATTCGGTATGAGCGGATACGACGAGCGCACGTGACGCTCGTGATGATCGGCGCGCTCTCGCCCGACTTCACGAAGATCGACCTCATGTTCCCGGACGGGTTCATCGGATACCTGCTCGGCATTCCCTTCTCATGGGCGCCGCTACACGTTCTCGGCGGGACGATCGTCGTGGCCCTCTTTGGCTCGCTCCTATTCGCACCCGAGTACCGACGGGACGCAATCGTGCTCGTCGCGATCGGCGCAGCGTCACACCACGTCCTTGATCTGGGCCTCATGACGCCGACGGGGTACTCCTACGCCGCGTTCTGGCCGCTGACCGAGTTCCGGCCGCCGTCGGGCGGACTCTATCTGAGTACTGACCGCTGGCCAGCACTCGTTTCCGGGCTGTGTGCGGTACTCGTCTGGGCAGCCAAGCGGCGGCTCAGTGAACGACGAGACGAGCGGTCAGCGTAGGTCACCAGCTCGCCAACAGATCCGACACGGCACGTTGTCTCGTCAACCGTGACTGGGACTCCGGTGTCTAGATCAGTGTCGCCGTATCTTTTCGTGAGGACGGGTATATCACCCTTGGTGATGGCAACGATCGCTTCAGGAGTGACATCCCTGGTCGTGGTTGCGGCCGAAATATTGCGTGGATACACACCAGTCCTCCCGAATTGATGCTCTTCAGTGCAAAGAAAAGGGATTTTGCGACTTACTGAAGGCCGCTCTCTCGAAGAATCTGCCGACCTGACTTCACGAGCCGATCACGATGTTTCTTTGTGATTTCGTTGTACAGTACGCCATCTCGTTTGACGATTTCACCATCGACGAGTACAGTATCGACGTTCGCGACTCCCGCTTGGAAGACGACCGTCTCGACAGGATCGTGAACCGGTGATGTGTTGATATCGTCCGTCTGAATGAGCGTAACGTCTGCCCGCTTGCCCGGCGTCAGCGATCCGATCTGGTCGTCAAGTCCGAGTGCCCGGGCTCCGTCGATCGTCATGAGTTCAAGTGCGCGTCTGGCAGGCAGGGAGACCGTTTCGATCTGCTCGTTTTGTTCGACAGTTGGCTGATTGTCGAGCGCCCGTTGGACCTGTAGTGCTGTCCGCGCCTGAGTGAATAGGTCACCGCTGACGTTCGATACGATATCGACGCCGACCGACGGGATGCCGCCCCCATCAAGCGTCTCTCGAAGCGCCGGCATTCCCATCCCCATCTGCATTTCGACCTCGGGTGTAATCGACACCGACCCACCGGAGTCGCCGATAAGTTCGAATTCCTCCTGCGTGAGTCGGTTCGTGTGGACGTAATTGAGGTCGTCGCCGAGGAGGCCAAGCTCCTCGAGCATCTCTACACCGCCACCGCCAAGTGACCCAATGTGCATCGAGGCCGGAATATCGAGTTCGCGAGCGAGCTCAATATCGTGCGTGACGACCTCGTCCGTTGAATAGTCCGGACCACGAATCCCCATCGCCAGCGTGAGCAGCCCATCGCCGGTGGGGAAGCGTTCGCGGTGCAGCCGACGGATGTCGTCCGGATGCGGCTCCGTACTGTTCTCCCACCATGTCGCACTGTCATCTCCTGGCGGACCGTGGGTGAACACTGCCCTGATACCGGCATCCTTGAGGCCGTCTATCGCGCGGTTCGTGTGAGCCGGTGAATTCGCGATGTGGAACCAATCCAGAATTGTCGTCGTCCCGGCGTTGAGCTGTTCGACAGCACCAAAGAGGTTCCCGAGGTACGCGTCGACGGGGCGATAGTGACTGCTGATCTCTCCAAGCATCGTGTCCAGATACTCGGAGAACGACCAGTCCCCTGCAACGCCGCGAACGCCCGCTTGCCAGGTATGGAGATGTGAATTGATGAATCCGGGGACAACGATTGCGTCTCCGGCATCGATGATTTCGGCGGCCGGCTCATCGATCGATTGTTCGATCCGTTCGATCGTTCCGTCTTCAATGAGAACGTCGCTATCACGGAGGATGCCGAGGTCTGAATCGACCGTAACGATCGTCCCATCCTTGATGATAATTCGATCGTTTGTTTCTCTCCTTTGACCAGAATTCTTCGGTCGATCGGTCGCTTCAGCACTCCCGAGGGAAGCGAAGGACAATGCCGTTGCGCTCCCAAGTGAGATGTAATTTCGTCTCGATACACTGGGACTGTCGGTATCTTTGGGTCTTTTCATAGCGGCTCTGCGTATCGTGGTTCAGGGTGAGGCGGAATAGGAGTTGGTTCGGAACCAACCATCGGTGGATGGATGCCAGAAGCTCACAATGTGTCTCTACGTCATTCTACTTCCACAGCTGGCGCCGTTCGCTAAGGAAGGATATAGCGTCTCAATTCAACTAAAGAACTTCCAATGGCGGTGTACGATTCGCGCGCCATCCAGCAATAGCTGCAGCGATTGTTCCAACGCTAATGGCGATTCCTAAGGAACTCAGGTAAATCCAGGGAGCAGTTTGGACAAGACCTTCGAAGCCAACAACGGCTGCTGAGAGTTGATTGAGGAGGACGACAGCAGGTGGAGTAAGTAGTAAACCGAGTCCACCACCGAGAACCCCGATAATAAATCCTTGCCCGACGACTGTCGAAACAAGGAGTGTGAACGAGATGCCTTGTGCGTTGAGAGCTGCGAATGTCTGGCGCTGTTGGTGGATCACAAGCGAAAGAAGGGACATCGTTAGTGTGATTCCTGCACCAAGCGCTAAACAGATGAGCGTTCCTGCAGCCGCGAAGAGGACCACCTGTTCTTCCAATACGGCTGCAAGTTGTTCTTGGTTCGATCGAATCTCGTAGTCAGGATATGATTCTTCTAGGTCCTGTTGAACGGCATCGACATCTGCATCGTCCTCGACATTGATCGTGATGAAGGTAGCTGGTTCAGTTTCCGTATCCCCCGTAATCTGATGGAGTTCACTGAGTGGTATCGTCACCGTTGGTGTTCCAAGCATCTGTTCAAAGGTGGGAGAGATCCCGATGACAGTAAACTCGTTTTCTCTGGCAGCAGCCAGTGATCCTCCCACGTGAATCGTGTCGCCGACTGTAACGTTGAGATCACGAGCTGTCTCTTCATCAATGAGGACCTCATTCGTCATTTCTCCCTCATACGTTCCGTTCGCGTAATGAGGATCTCCGCGAATTTGTTCACCTTCAGTTACCTGTACGGCAGGCCCACCGCGTGATGTTCCCGTAGCAACGAATGTCTGGAAATCATCACTGGAGTTAGTACTAACGTATACGGTTTCAAACGCTAATGGTACTGCAACGGCGACATCCTCACGCGATTCTATCTCGGTAGAAATATTCCGGGAATTATACAGAGTATTTTCGAAGCCACCACCGCCTGCGGACGTTATTCGTGTGTCGCCTGCTGTAACCCAGAGGTCACGATCGGCTGCATCGAACTGTTGTTGGCCTGTTTCCAGAACACCGACCCCGGTTCCGGCGAGTAGCGTTATCGCGAGGACGGCAAGCGAAACACCAATAACCGCTAATATGAGCCGGAGTTTCTGCTGGCGGAACTGCGCAACGGTAAGCGCTCCAGCAGTCCGAATCCGAGCGATATAGACATCGCTCCGGCTGAGAATCCACCGAATCATTCCGGAACACCACCCGAAACACGGCGTGCGACTACTAACAGAAATGGCAATGAGAACAGTCCGACTAGTAGTGCAACACCGATTCCATAGCCCACAAACAGGGGATGTGAGATCGCAATCGGTTCAGTAGTTATTGTCCTGACCGCAATGGCATTTATTACTCGAATCCCAATGAGGCCGCCGATAGTGCCAACCAGCCCGCCGGCACCAGTCAGTACGAGTGTCTGTGTCCCGACAAGGCGTAACTGGCTTCTGACCGAAACACCCATCGCGGACAGGATCGCTAATTGCTGTCGATCCGCAACGATCTCAAGCCCTGATGTTGTAACGACAAAAAGCGTCCCAATAGAAAGCGACACGATGAGCGCAGTAAGCGCAAGCGCCAATGACAAATCAGAGTTGAGTGTTTCACTCATAGCGACTTCACCACGTGATTGAACGGACGACTGTGGATAGATTTCTTCGAGATCGCTCTGAACGGTTGGTGAGTTCGTTCCAACGACGAACTGGTCCGCCTGATCATAGGTCTCAGAGCCAGTCACATGTTGTAACTCACTCAGTTGAACAAGTGCTGTTGGAACATCACCGGCAGAGCGCGATTGATTGTTGATAGCTGTGACAGCGAACGAGTTGTTTCCAGCGATCGTTACCGGATCAGTAGAAGAGACAGTGAGGAGATCGGCTGCGCCCTGTGACAGTATGACCTCACCAGTCCATTTGCCGTTATATTCTCTATTACTGTAGTGCGGATCGTGTGGTGTGAGCGAATTCGAATCAACCCCAGAAACCCGATCGAGTTCGGGTGTGTTTATGACGCCAACGACGAGGATATATTCGGATGTCCCATTCGCTTCGACCCGATGTATCTGTGATAACACTGGTGTCGATGAATCAACGCCCTCGTGTTCACGGATACGATCGTTCGTCTCATGAACGGAACTGAACTGTGTGTTGTCAGTCGCGATCAGCGGTGATTGTGGACTATCCGTATCGGGAACGATCCAGTAATCGATCTCATCGTCGTAGACGGTTGTACTAGTAGCGAGACCGACACCGAGGCCCGTGACCATGATCAACAATGCAATCGCAGCGGCAACTCCGATCCCGCTAAATCGAACCCGTTGACGGGCCGTATCGGTCGCACGTGACGCCGTTCGACGGATCCCAACGGCGATAAACCCGATCCACCGGATGAGAGTCCGACGGAGCTTCATTGTGTCAGTTTTTCCTGCTTTGTACGGTCAGTGACCTCTCCATCACGGAGATGGATCAACTGATCGCATATTTCGAGTGTCTCATGGTCGTGTGATGCAAGGACGACAGCCCGATTTTCTGCGACGCCTTCGAACTCTCGGAGTACTTTTTGCCCAGCTTCCGTGTCGAGTTCACCAGTTGGCTCGTCGGCGATCACAAGCATTGGATCCGTCACGAGCGCACGGGCAATTGCAACACGCTGTTGTTCCCCGCCGCTGAGTTCTCCTGGACGATGCGTGATGCGGTCTCCGAGTCCAACTCGCTCGAGTAACTCAGTCGCTTGTTGACGACGTTGTCGCTTTCCAATACCGAGTTCGACTAATGGGAGGGCGACGTTTGCGCGAGCTGACAGAGAGTCAAGCAAGTGAAACCGCTGAAAGACGATACCGATGTGTTCGAGTCGATGGCGAGTTCTCTCACGAGACGAGAGTGTGTCGAGGTTAGTTTCACGAAACGAGACCGTCCCAGTAGTCGGCTGTTCTAATCCGGCAAGGAGATGTAGTAACGTCGATTTTCCGCTTCCGCTCGGTCCTGCAAGCCCGACGATTTCACCTTCCGGAACGGTGAGCGAGATCGAATCAATCGCACGGACTGTTGGGGGATTTGAACGTCCGAGCGCCTGAGCAATCCGTCCAGGTTCCGAACCTCTCGTGTAGGTTTTCGTCACGTCAGTCGCTGTGACAACAGCGGAAGGAGAAGGCGTATCACTGTGCGAAGCGGCGGACCCAGCCATACGCCAGCCACGTATCTACAGGTAATTAGCTGTTTGGAATATAGATTGTTCACACCAGACTGCAGTAGCTCTGTCTGAAATTCGTCTCCCAGTTGCCTGTTCGGAGATGATCGGTAAAGAAGAAGGGCTTAGTTTTGCTGCCGACCCAAGAGCAGTGCAACGGACAAGAGGGCGACGAGAGTCACAAGGGTCCCAAAGCCGGGAACGGTATCTTCTACATCACCGTCACTGTCGCCGTTGTTGCCATTGTCGCCGTTGTTGCCATTACTAGCGTTGTTGCCATTACTAGCGTTGTTAACATTGACGGCGCTGTTGGCATTGCCAGCGTTGTTGCCATTGCCGCCATTGTTGCCATTGACAGCGTTGTTGCCGTTGCCAGCGTTGTTTCCATTGTCGCCGTTGTTGCCATTGCCAGCGTTGTTTCCATTGTCGCCGTTGTTGCCATTGCCAGCGTTGTTTCCATTGTCGCCGTTGTTGCCATTGCCAGCGTTGTTTCCATTGCCGCCGTTGTCGCCATTGCCAGCGTTGTTTCCATTGCCGCCGTTATTACCGCCTCCACCGGAGGAATCGGCCTGTAACGTTATCGTTCCAGTCGCAGTCTGCAGTTCGTCACTCGAGGAACCGGATGCGATGTGGATCCAACGGTACTCGCCTTCCGTCCAGTTTTCGTACGTTTCAACGCTAATCGTCGTTTCCGTCTCTGCCTCCTCAGCAGTAATGGAGGCATCGAGGCGACGGTCACCGGTTACGGTCGTCTGCGACTCATCGATACCCGCATCGTTCCCGATGAATCGAACGAGGTTACCGACCTCGGAGACTCCCGTTCCGATTCCCTCATCGACGTTTTGATCGAAGAAGCCGACGTCATCCTCGACGTTATGCATGCCGTTGACATCCGCGATATCGTGCTCGATAGCCACGTCTTCGGACGAGAAGTCCGAACTCAGTTGTTCGGTGATATTGATTGTCATCGTACTCTTGGTGAACGTCTCTTCGTCGTACAGTACGACGGCATGTGACGATTCACCGTCCAACTCGGTAGCATCGACATCGAAGTCGATTTCGTCACCCGGCTCCGCCGAGTCGGTAACATCAACGTCCGACGGGCTATCCTGTGCAGTGATTTGCTCGAGACCAATAACCGTTGTCTCGCCGGTGATTTCGACATCCCCGTCGTCAACGGCGAGATTATCGCCCGTTGCGAGTACGTACATGTAGTGACCCGGTTCCGTCGGCTCGACGGACTGGTCGAGTTCGCCGTCAGTGAGCGTCGTACTCGTTAGCGAGAACGACATGTTATCGTTGAGAGAATCAACGTTCCCGGACGACAGTTCGTCGATAAGCGCTGGACCGGTCGTCGGAGCGCTGCCATCGCCCTCGAGATAAGCAGTTAAGAGCTGAA
This sequence comes from Natrinema sp. SYSU A 869, assembly GCF_019879105.1. NCBI lineage: Archaea > Methanobacteriati > Methanobacteriota > Halobacteria > Halobacteriales > Natrialbaceae > Natrinema > Natrinema sp. SYSU A 869. The sequence continues at coordinate 609,034 of NZ_CP082247.1, forward strand.
CCTCTTCGTCGTCGAAGTTACTCGTGTCGGCCTCTTCACCGAACGAGAGCGTCGTTTCTTCGTTCGTTTGGAAGACAGAGAGCGTATCGCGGTTCAGGGTACTGTCTCCACGCTGTGTCTTCGCGTCGAGCCACAGATTGTCAGCAGTCACTGCTCCCTCAGCACTAGTATCGGCTCGTAGTGAGAGTAGTGACCGATCCCAGACTGTGACGTACTCTCCAGTCTCAATATATTCGTCGTCCGTTGCTGCCGATACATCTGTCGCAGTACCTGTACTCCCAACTGCTCCTACACTCCCAGCAACTGGAGCGAGGAGCATCATAGCACTTACGAGTAGTGCGGTGAGTAGTCGTGAATGTCTCGTCATATATCCCGTAGACACACTCCATCGTTTTAACATTATTGTGTGTCTCATGATATGGGCAAGCAATTTCTCTGTTCTCTTCAAAATTAATAAATTCTATGAAAGAGTATATGTATAAATACCGCTACTAGTCGCATAATGGATTCACTCACCACGGCTAAAGTCGTAGGGATTTTACTAAATCACCACACGAGTGACTTTCTCCTATATCGTGAATGCTCCGTTTGTATGCTCCGCGCTGAAACGGAAGAGTAGATACCTCCATTCGGCTCTGTTGAAATCCTCGGAGGGTTACAGGTTCGACCACTAGTATGACCAGATAGAGGCTCTCCCAAAGTCGCAATCATTCCAATTTATCGAGCAAGCGTTCCATTTACTCAGCGAGCTGACTTGCGATACTCCTCGAAGTTCTCGAAACAACGCTACACGCTCCACTAGCACATCGTCTTACTCTGTCTCAAAATTCGAAAGAATACAACCTACCGCACTCTCCTTGACGAACTCATTGAGATGCCTCGCATCCGGGACGCGATCAGGCTCACCGAGATTTCCGCTCCATCAACGCTGTGCAAAGCTTGAATATGACTGTGTGGCGAGTGTTTCTCAATCTCTCGGTCACGCTCCTTCCAACGAACAGTGTTGGCGAGATCGATGCCTCGGGCTTTGACCGTAGTCATGCATCTAAGCACTATACGAAGCGGGCGCGGCTAACAATTCAGCAGTTGGAAGTCACGTTGTTGGTACGAGAACGAACGTGATCCTCGATCTGTATGTGACGACGACCAGAAACACGACATGCAGATCGCTCCATCGCTTCTCAAGCGGAATATCGAAGACATTGCGACTCTTCTCGGAGACAAGGGCTACGACGATCGGAAGATCTGTACATTAACTCGAGAAAAGGAGATGCGTCTACTCATCAAACACTGTGAGTGCTTGTTACACCATAAAGCTTGGAAGGCACAATTGAATGCTGAGTTGTACGGCCAGCGAAGTCAGAGCGAGACGGTAAATTCACGTCTCAAGCCGGCAGGTACGAGGCGTTTGTCTGCTCCCGACACTAGTGGAATCAATTTCGTGAAACCGCTCGTAGCTATCTCACTCCCAACTCAGACTAGACACTCTGATCGTTAGATACAGAAGGTGTGTCTAACAGAAATAGACGGAATCTCAAGAGGACACAAATTCATAGACGAGTGCCAGAACTAACATCAGAACAGTAGTCCCGACAACTGCCCCAACAGGACCCGTCTCGAGATACTCGGAAGCGGCGACCCCAAGTACGAGGGAAACACTTCCCAACACCCATACTGCCCGTGACGGAAGGCGCTTCGTTGCAGTATTAGTACTCATGTTGTCGATTTCTCTACCTACGCACAACAGTTTTGTGCACGGAAATCCTTCAGGCCACCCAAAGTGAGAGTAAACGAGCGTGGTACACTCTCATAGCTACCTAACGGCTGTTTCAGTTATGAGAGTTCAAACTAATAGAATTTCAATGAATATACCATTCAGAAACGAATGTCCTACATGGGACCCACGGGCCGTGCTAGTAGCCGTAATTCGATTCGTGTCGTCTCAAGAACATCTCCGCATCGGCAGGATCAACGTACTCGAAGGCACAGGGACTGCAAGTTCGCTCAGTGTGCGGCTCGATAGCCGACCAAAAGCAACGCAAGGACCGCTACGAGGGGACCAAATCCAGGAATGGAAAGCGAGTCGTCGTCTGTGTTCGTAGATTCGATCTCAGATTCATTATTCGGCTCAAGGGTCTGTCCGTCGCTTGTATTGGACTCGTTATCCCCGTCTCCATCATCGGGTTCGGTCAGGTCGTCAGTATCGGTTTCGTTGTTGCTATCGGAATTATTAGTTTCTGAAGTCTCATTTCCTACAGACGTATTTCCATCGTCCACAGGCTCCGTTTCGTTTGCTGGAGTGCTTTCGTTTTCGGGAGTATCATCGGTCGGTGATTCATTTTCATTTTCATCTTCAGACCCGCCATCCGACGGAGCACTACCACTGCCTCCGCCGGGAGTCGTATCATCATTATCGCTTTCTTCGGCCGTTACGGTGAACGTCGGCCCGTTATCGACTGCCATTGCAGTAGGGTACCCCTGTGCCTCGTCCTCACCAACTACGGCGCTGTAGACGTTGTACTCACCCTCGCCGAATTCACTAGCATCGACGGTGGTGCGATACGTTCCGTCGCCTTGGGAATCCAACTCGAGGTCCATCCCCTCTTCATCGGCTTCGTTCCAGACGGCGACATCGACGGTATCGGCGTTCGTTGCGCTCTCGGCCGACTCGGTCGTCGCAGTGAATTCAACTTCCTCGTCTGCTGATGCGGTTTCAGGATACTCGACGGACAGATCAAACGCCTCGATCACAACAGGGTAAACGGCCTGACGCCCTTCTCCACGAACCTCTAACGAGAGCATGTAGGTCCCAGGCTCGAGCGTACTCGTATCGAGCGCATCGTCTTCGGTTCCCATTGCGACGTGGTTTCACTGGCATCCCACACGCTGTCGAACTCAGTTTTCTCATCAGTATTGTACAGGTAGATACGATACTGTTCCGGGGACGTAACATCGATTTCTATCGGCTCACCTGGTTTGATAACGCCGACGCCATCGACGGGATACTCCGTCCCCTCAATTTCAACTGTTTCTTCGGGGGTCGATATCGAATCGGCAACCTCAAGATCGTACTTTGACTCCGATGCTACCGGGGCAGCAATCGAAACGGTTGCGAGGACAATGAGACAGATACTCACAACTTGGAGGACGTCAGTTCGCATAGACGAGTATTTCGAAAGTGTTGAATAAAATCTTTCCGCTATTGCGATTGGTGCTGTGCTTTGGTTCTGAGAACACGTCTAGTCGTTAGAACCGCTTATTTTGCCGGATTAAACCGGCTCTTACCGCATACCACGCTCTCCTACTCAAGTTGCATGCTATAACAGCTGTTTCTGTGGTGTGCACGATAGACTATAATTGCAATCCCGAATTATAGATTAAAACTATAACTCCTCAGTACGTAGTCGGTTCAAGTCAGTATTCCGTTCTTAGCGCAGGAACGAGGGCTTAAACAACTCTAGCTATAGATCACATATCATGGAGCGTCCGACTCGCACACGTGAGCGCGATTCAGATACGGACACGAATCAACAAGCCGAAGAAGTGAGCAGTGAGCAAACATGTGATGAATGTGGCTCGAACGCTCTCATCACGAGCGAGGATCAGGGAGAACTCGTCTGTGAGGAGTGTGGCTTGATCATCGACACGACAAATATCGATCGAGGGCCGGAATGGCGTGCGTTCAATACCTCCGAACGGGAGAGCAAGTCTCGGGTTGGGGCACCCACCACCCAGACGATGCACGACAAGGGACTCACTACGCAAATCGACTGGAAAAATAAGGATGCCTATGGGCGTTCACTTTCCTCGAAAAAGCGCAGTCAAATGAACCGTCTCCGCAAGTGGCAAGAACGCATCCGAACGAAAGATGCCGGCGAACGGAACCTGCAGTTCGCGCTCAGCGAGACCGATCGGATGGCAAGCGCGCTCGGTGTCCCGCGGTCGGTTCGTGAGATCGCTAGCGTCATCTATCGACGGGCGTTAGACGAAGACCTCATCCGCGGACGTTCGATCGAAGGTGTCGCGACGAGCTGTCTCTATGCGGCATGTCGTCAAGACGGAATCCCACGCAGCTTAGAAGAAATCGCTGACGTCTCACGTGTCGAGCGAAAAGAAATCGGGCGCACGTACCGCTATATCTCTCAGGAGCTTGCACTCGAGATGGAGCCAGTCGATCCAAAGGAGTACGTTCCCCGGTTTTGTTCTGAACTCGGCTCGAGTGAGGAGGTCCAGGCCAAAGCCAACGAGATTATCGATAGCACTGCAGAGCAGGGGCTGCTATCCGGGAAGTCGCCGACAGGATTCGCCGCCGCTGCGATCTACGCTGCCTCGCTCCTGTGTAACGAGAAGAAGACGCAGAAAGATGTCGCAGACGTCGCGCAAGTCACCGAAGTCACCATCCGGAACCGCTATCAAGAACAGATCGAAGCAATGGGGATCCACTAGCAATCTTTGTTCGCAAGTTAGGCCGTTAGCAACAATGAAACTCGCGTCCGGGGTGGCGACAGAGCTGGCGGGTGGAGGCAACGATCACGGCTGGGACAACCCCGCGTCGTCCTCGAACTCGGGCTGACGGCCCGCAACTAGCTGGACGGTTGAGAGACAGTCGGTGCATCCAAACCACGTCCCGACGCCGACTTGCGGCGGTGCTGGGCGTGGTCATCCACGGTCAGGCCATGACAGCAGTCAACGGAGTGGCTCACCGGTAGCAGCCCACTCTCGGCAGAGCCGTCGCCGATCGGTGATTTCGGCGGCGTATCCCGGACTGATTATTCCACGATTACAGTAGATTTCCCATGCACGGTCGCTCCCGATTGTCTCTTTCTCGAGCATTCGATGTCTCCCGAGAAATTCGCTCTCTGCGGAAGCAGCATAAGCCTTCCTAATACGAATACCCTCTAGCGACCAGAGGTGGCGGTTGTTCCAGCCCGTTCTGCGATCAATGGACAGCAGCCATTATTCACTCAAGCGATGTCCGTGCGTCTGTCCATGAGCATTTCAACCGCGGCAATTCGCACACCAAGGTAAAACACATCGCCACCGCACTTGAGGAACCACCACAACGGATCAGCCCAATCGTCGGGGAACTCGTTCGTGACGGCACGCTTGACGTCTGGCGCGAGACGTCCGGGAATCCAACCGTCTATCGAATCACTCGGTGACACAGGCACCCCGGGAACGGTCCGCGCCAGCCGCCGTCACCGTTTTCCATTCATGCTGCAACCCCTGCCGCGCCAAAGAGCCGCGTGAGATGCCGGTGATGGTTGCACCCACGAGAACTACCCACTGGCGGGCGAGACCAGCTTTGTCCACAGCGAGTCTGCTGGACTGCAGGTGGTCGCGGCGCTGTCCGAACTACTTTTGGACTGAATCGAGGCGGTGCCGTTGGACACTGAATTGCGCCGAGGGGACCGACGGCAGCCTCGACTAGTGATGCACGCGACGAGGAGTCCCATGAGATCCACAAGGAATGGGTGCGAGGTGTGCCTCCGGAAATCATCTTTAGACAGCGAGCAAACCCCGCCCCTTGCAGGGGTTGTCAAACTTCGTATTGGTTGTCCACGATCTCACGCTCAACTTCTGTTCTTATTTCACTTCAGAATTGATTGCAATTTCCCGCTTCACAAAGACGTCCAGTTTCTTAGAAACAGTGAAAAATATACCAACTGTTATAATTTATTTGATTGATGTTATTCTGCGTATGCCTCATGTTCTGGGTTCCACTCCTCTCGCGGGAGTTCCTTCCAGAAGTAATCCCCACGGGGTGGAATATCGTCAGCGACGGCGGGATCGACCTCATAAAGTTCGCCAGACGCGATTCCCTCAAGGACTTCGTTCATAATCGTGCTGATGACAGTCACGAGCCTCCCGTTTGCTGCATTCCCGAGATCGCTGGCCTGTCCACGGAACTCGAAGAGGACACTCCCGCGACCCAGAACGCCGTGGGCGTTTCGAGCGATATTGGCGGTGGTCCCGCCAGGGTAGGTGTCCCAAGTCGTGTGACCGAGATCCTTTGTCTCTTGGTAAGCATGCGCGGAGATCTGCCGAGAGAGGTTTACTGCATCTTCAGGCGCTGCCTCATTGAGTGGCCACCTGGTCGATGCATTGATCAGCTCGCAATCATCATTCCGGAGGGTGAACTGATGATGCCAGTCACAAACGATGTCAGCGTCAATCTCATCAGCTTTGTCGAGCATCGCCTGGGTCTCGGGCGAGGGGTTCTCGTCTGGGATCTGGTCGGGATCGATACCATCAGCCTCGGCAAGGATATCTGGATCAATGCCGAAATAGTGCTGCCGGTTTGGATCGACTGAGCCACACTGATTTTGTCCAAAGTATGGACCGTCGTGACACACGTCCTCTGGCCGCCTATTTTCCCGCTGCGGTGTCTCGTTGTCGTCCGCTGGCGCCCAGCCATCGGGGTTGTGGCGTGGAATGACGTGGAGCGTCACCTCTTCTAGGATCTTGTCGACCTGACGCCCTCCAGCGGCGAACTTCTGAAGGAGTTGTAAGGCGGCCTCCGTCGTGTGTTGCTCATCGCCGTGCTGCTGGGTTACGTAGAAGACATCGGTATCACCACCATCGATACGCACATAGGGGATGGGGCGTCCCTCCCACGTTTCGCCGATGGATCCATACTCAAGGTTACTCTGAGTGTCGAGTTTTTCGAGTGTCTTATAGAGTTTCTCATTGCTCGTGAATGAATTATAATTGATATTTGCTGTTTCTGGGGGGAATGGCCCGCCCGGTTTTATAAAATCACCCTGACAATCGGCGGCACTGACGATGCCTGTTCCGAGAGTCCCTACTCCTGCGATACCACCGATAGTTTTGAGCATGTTACGTCGCCTCATTATCCAATTAGCTTCTATAACACCATCACTAATAAGTATTTTCTACAGATATATCATTTCACCCTATGTGTTAGATATTAGGATAAGATATAATAAGAGTTTTAAAGAGATAATGCTGCTGGAGAGTGTGCGTATCTCGAGAGTTGCAGGAGTTTCGCTGAACCTTCACGCGCTTCTCGTTTGAGCACGTATCGTCGCATCACCGGGATCTCAACAGCAGTGTCGTCCTCGTCGACGACCCACAGCCGGCGCTCTTGGTCGTAACAGGGGTAAACGGCTGGTCGTCAACCCACAAGTCCAAGGTGGACGCTTCCGGGCAACGGCGACACGACGCCTGGACGATCCTCGAACAACGCCAAGACAAAAACGGTGAACCGTTCGGCCACCGGATCACCCTGAATCGGGCATCGCCGCTCGCAAACCCGTTCCGTCGGCCTCAAACTGCGTGTGAACCGCCTCGGGGTCAAGCCCCGAGGCTTCCCATGGGTTAGTCGGACACTCCCATCCGACCATCGGCCTGATAGCCTCGGGCGGTCGGGTGGGTCACGGTCGGGGCGTCCACGGCCCCGATGCCTGCCGTCGCACCTTCCGAACAACGGGAAGGCTGTTGAGAGCAGGCACATTCCAATCGAGTTTCTTCACGCCTTTTACGGCAATATTGACGCTTGCACCACGGTCGCTGTGGTCTTGATGGGAACACGACCGACACTTGAACCGCTTCTTGTTGCGATTACCGCGCTCTGTGTGTCCGCACATCGGGCACCGTTGACTCGTGTACTCGGGGTTAATCCACGCGGTTGGAATCCTCTCGAACGACGCCTTGTACGACGTATAGAACTGGAGGGCGCGGAACGGGAGGTGGTGCAAGCGTCGGTTCATCCGCGTGCCGTAGTCGATACTGTCGCGCATCTCTTTGAGGTCTTCAAAGACGATGCACGGCCTCTCGAACTGCTGACTCCACTCCACGATGTGTCGAGACACCTTGTGGAGTCGGTCACGGACAAACCCCTCCTCACGCCCTTCCAGCGTGTCGTGTATGCTGTCCTTCCCCGCGTTCTGCACGCGCTTTCGCATCGTGAAATAGCGGTGACGCTCGAACTTGATTCGGGGAAGTCGATAACCAGCGTGTCCTCGACGCCACCCTCGGAGAGTGCGGTGAGGGCCACGTTGTCCTCGTTCACGTCCACACCCACGACAGTCTGTGAGTCCTGCTTGTTCCGAACAGTCTGCTCGGTGTTGGTGACGTTGACGTGCAACTCGGCGTTCTCGTTGTGGAACAGGGCTTCTGCCGTCCCAATCTTCCACTCGTCACTCGTGAGTGCAGTCGTGAGAATGTCGAGGTGGTCGTCACTCCCGTCGAGGACACCCTTGACGTGCTTGTACGGCTTCGCGCTGATTCGGAACGCCACGTCGCCGTCGTCGGTGAGCGACAGGTTGTACCCTTCCTCGTAGTTCGCACGAAGCGGGTACGCGCCGTCCTTGGTGTGACTGGGTTGGCCGAAGTCGTCGTACTCGTAGTAGTTCTCCATCGAGCCGAGAGCCTTGGCGACGACGCGCTGAGTCGTGTTTTTCACGAGGCCGGCGTCGTCAGCCACGCGGTCAGGAATCGTGTCCCAGTCCACGCCTTGCTTGGCGAGGCGGATGGTTTCGTTGTACACCGAGCGTGCTTCAAGGGTGGCGTCGTACAGCAGGCCCTCGTTGTCACTCTGGATGTCGAGTTGGAAGTCCAGCGTCTTGACGAGAGCCTGTGAGTCGGTCATTCTTCGTCTTGTTTGGTAGGTTCTGAGGTGCGGACAACTTTCACGTCCGCGCCACGCCAGCGTTTAGGGACGGTGACGTGGGCGCTGTTCCCGAACGGCTTGACCTCACCGTCGAGGACTTCTTCGCCGTCGATTTCAAAGCGGTTCGCCATACTTGTGTATATCCTTTGGATATACTTAACTGTATCGGTCACGTACCTCCAATATGGGTGAGAAGCGGTCGAACCACACGGTGTACAACGTCAACTATCACTTCGTGTGGTGTCCGAAATACCGCCACGCGATTCTCGAACCAATCGAGGACACGTTGGAAGTGAGTTTCCGCGACGTGTGCGACGAGTACGGCTACGAGATACTGTCGCTCCAGATCTCACCCGACCACGTACACCTGTTCCTTTCAGCCCATCCGAAGCACGCGCCGAGCGAGATTGTACGAACGGTCAAGAGTATCACAGCACGGGAGATGTGGGAACAACACGAACCGTTCTTAGAGGAGTATCTGTGGGGTGATGGGTTTTGGGAGGAATCGTACTATGTAGGGACGGCAGGGGGTGTTTCAACCGACACGATTGAGCAGTATATCGAGCGAACGGAACACGTTTAGCAGGGCTTACGGCCTTCACCCTCGGGGTCAAGCCCCGAGGCACTCGGCCTGTTCCGCCAGTAGAAGAGCAGCAGTTTCGGGACTGCCTTGGAGGGACGAATCCGGATCGGGAACGATGAATTACTGCTACTTGCCGGAACTCACATCGCGCCGCCCATCCCACCCATGCCGCCCATTCCTCCCATTCCGCCGCCCATCCCACCGCCGGGGCCACCAGCAGGAGGCCCGCCCGCGTCGTCGTCATCGTCGGCGTCAACCTGGCCACCCTTGAGATCGCCAGCCGCGATAACGTCGTCGATGCGCAGGAGCATGGCCGCTGCCTCGGTTGCAGACTCAATCGCCTGGGTCTTTACGCGTAGCGGCTCAACTACGCCCGCTTCTTCCATGTTGATGACGTCACCGGTGTAGACATTGAGTCCTGCAGTCGTATTCCCGGCATCGTGCTGGCCCCGGAGTTCGACAAGTGAGTCGATCGTGTCGAGCCCGCCGTTCTCAGCAAGCGTGCGCGGGATAACTTCGAGTGCATCGGCGAAGGCTTCGACGGCCAGCTGCTCGCGGCCGCCAACACTGTCAGCGAACTGGCGCAGTTCGAGCGCAAGCTGGGTCTCGGGTGCACCGCCGCCGGGCAGTGCCTTCCCATCGTCGAGGGTGACGCGGACAACGCCAAGGCTGTCCTCGATGGCGCGTTCAATTTCGTCGACGACGTGTTCAGTACCGCCACGAAGCAGGAGCGTGACGGAGGTGGCGTCCTCAACATCTTCGACGACGATCTGTTGACTGCCACTGACGTCCTGCTGGGACACGGAGCCAGCAAAGCCGAGATCGTCGGATCCAATATCGGTGACGTCGCCCACGGTGCGGGCTCCGGTCGCGCGAGTGATCTGCTCGGCATCACTAGATTTGGCGCGACGTACCGCCAAGATGCCTGCGTCGGCGAGATATTGCTGGGCGATGTCATCAATACCATCCTGTGCGAAAACGACATCAGCGCCGGCGTCGATGATCTCGTCGACCATTTCACGGAGCTGCTCCTCTTCCTGGTTGAGGAACTGCTGGAGTTGATCGGGATCGGTGACGTTGACTTCAGTGTCAATCTCGGTTTCCTTGATCTCGAGGGCGTCGTCGAGCACTGCGACATCGGCGTCCTCAACGAGAGACGGCATGTCCTCGTTGACACGCTCTTTGTCGACGACAACACCCTCGATGAGTTCAGAGTCCTCGACTGTCCCCTCGGTAATCTTCTCGACCTTGATGTTGTCCGTATCAACACCATCATCGTCAGCAACGCTGCTGGCGGCGGTAACGACGAGGTCAGCCAACAGTTCTTTGGCATTCTCTGCGCCTTTGCCGGTCATTGCTGTGGCGGCAATCTGCTGGAGGAGTTCAGTGTCGTCGGCATCAACGTCGATCGACATATCCTCGACGATTCGTTTTGCTTCCTCGGCAGCTTGGCGGTACCCCTGTTCCAGAGACGTCGGGTGAACGTCCTGCTCGAGGAGGTCCTCAGCTTGCTTGAGAAGTTCACCACCGATGACGACAGCCGAGGTCGTCCCATCGCTGACTTCCGCTTCCTGTGTCTCCGCTACCTCAACAATCATATTGGCTGCGGGATGGTCAATTTCCATCTCCTTGAGGATCGTAACACCATCGTTCGTCACGACGACGTTGCCCGTCGAGCCGACGAGCATTTTGTCCATCCCCTTAGGACCGAGCGTTGTTCGGGCTGCCTCCGCGACGGCTTTCCCGGCGGTGATGTTCATCGACTGTGCGTCATCGCCAGAGGTTCGCTGACTGTCCTCGGAAAGGACGACCATCGGCTGATTGCCCATTTGCTCTGCCATAACTACTCATATGATTGATTGAGGTTCTATATATACGCTTCGGTATAGGATATATCATCGTCCTAAGATATAATCGACCTAAAGGAGTATAGATCTGGGTCGACGCAGACGCACAGTCACCACATCCGAGGCGCTTCTGTGGAGCCAGGTGCAGTCGGTTTCAGTCGCACAGGACAGTGGATCAGGGAACGCCGAGACGGCATTCTCGCTCACCATCCGAACGACATCTACCAGCCAGAACAGTGCTCTCCAAGGTGTTACACTGCCGCCGGATAGTGTTAGCGGCGTGGAGTTGATCCAGGCCTCGCTCACAAGCCAGAGACAACAGTGATGAGAGTATTAGTGATATGATATCTCAGGAAAGAAGACATGATCGACGCATATGTGCATATCTTGGCTGATCCCGGCGCCGTCACGACCGCGGTGAATGAGATCGGTGAACTCGGTGCAGTCGGGACGGTCCGTCGTGACTAGTGAATATAATATCATCGCACAACTTGACCTCAACGATCCGGATGCCCTCCCCAGGGTCGTTGCGGACGACATTTACGCCGTCACAGGTGTTATCGACACGGTAACGAACGTCGCCTTCACACCGTAACTGCGCGCCCTACCAACCCGGGAGGCTCCCAGTCAAGCCGAGCAGCGCGAGTCGTAGTCTCGGGCCTGCCACGCGTCGCCCCCTCCGAGAAGTCCGCAACAGGACCGTGTTGAAGCGACGCTGCGTCGTTCCGCGACCCAGCGCGGGATGAGCGTGGCCCCAACGCCAGGCCGCGCACCGCAAAGACGGTACGCAACCCGAGAGATGGCGCGGTGCCCGCTGACGGCACGGTTATGGGTTCTAGGAGGCCGCCTGGCTCTGGGTGACGTTCGAAAAGCGCTCACACTGTTCCGACAGGCCAGCGAGACCGCAAACGACCGCGGCCTAGAGACGGTGTCGGAGGACTGCATTGCGGTGAATCTCGAGGCGACCGAGCGCGAGGCGACCATTGGGAAACCACTTGCCCTACCGGCAAACCACTTCCTCGTGCTCACCGGCGTGACGGGCTGTGATCAGGGTGCGGCGATCAAACAGCCCGTGACGACGGAGGGCCACGAGCTCCTGCAGGGCGACGCGTTCCCGGCCGAGTTGTGTCTCGGCGAGCATGCCATTCGGGAGGTCGTCACCGACCTCGAGACGATGGGACTCGTTGAGACATGGATCGACGCGTGGGAGCGCGACGGCCGCGTGAAACAGATCACGACAACGTTCGAACCGGTGTGGGTCCACGAGGCTACCGACCCGTACACAACGGAGTCGGAATATCTGGTGGCGATGAACAGGCACTGAGCGCCAGTGCCAGCGACATCGTCCCAATGCAATACCTCTGGGTCTACAACCCGTGTGTCACCGTATCGCATGAGGCCGAGGGTTCGATCCTGCCACCATCAGAACGCGCCCGACGCACATGAATCTGGGAGCGCTACGTCCTGCGGAGGGAACACACAAGGAGGTCGTCTCGGAGATCGCGACTGAATTCGACGTCGGTGAGGAACCAGTCACCGCGGAGATTGCTTCGGTCTCCGACTGGCTCCCGCGACTCGACGAGTTCCGCGATATCGGAACGTGGCGTCTTGTCCAGAACTGGCTCAAGTCTGGTTCTGGACAAGCCACAAGTCAACTAGGCTTAAAAGAAGGATATTGACAAGAACGACGATTTCAATGTCTCCACTGCATAGTGGCAGTGCAGGAGTTCACTGACAAGCCTCGGGGCTTGACCCCGAGGCAGTTGATCAGAGCTGGTATGCAACTCTCGCTCAGCGGAGAACCAGATGGCTGCGCCTGATACCGACGTCTGTTCCGGACAAATGAGAATCAGATGCCGTCTGGCCCCTGTATTATACTGACTCGTTCAGGAGATTACTGATATGCTCATTGATCGCTTCGAGATCCTTGTCGAACACACCAAACATGGTAAAATGCCCCCACAAGCTAGGGATCGGTCGCAACTCACTGTCTGGAATCATCTTCTCCTCGTATTCGCAGTCTCGCACCGGGAAAAACATATCCTCCTCAAACGGCATGACGTATACTTTCGCCACAACTCGGCCAAGCGCTGCTTCAAGATCCCCATCGGTATTTCGGCTCACGTCGCCATGCTGCCATTTCGTCGCCATCGTGAGTAAATTATTCGGGTCCATTGGAAGAAACCAATTCTCCCAGAAGTTTGCCATGAAATCATCGACTGACTGGAACCCTGCCCGCTCCCAGGCCTGTTCGGATTGGTGATAGAACTGGGTGCTTAGACCCATGACCGACCAGATAAGAGCGTGTCGCCGCAGCCCTGTGTGAACGGCGTGCGGCTCCGTATAAAACCCATCATTCCATGCGGGGTCTGAACAGATCATCTCTTTGTGGGCCTCGATAAAAAGCTGGTCGTGTGGTGTGACCTTGGCCGTACCAGCGATCGGGGCAGCCCGCTTGACCATATCCGGATACCGAACGATCCACTCATAGGTTTGCTGTGCACCCATTGACCAGCCAAGGATGAGTTGGAATTCTTTAATCTCAAACTCCTCCGTGATGAGTTTGTGCTGGGCGCGGATGTCGTCCTCAATCATCACATCCGGGAAATAACCCATGCCACCGTCTTGCGGCGGCGTGTTGTGCGGTGACGTCGAGAGGCCATTCCCGAGCTGATTCGGGAGAATGACGAAATACTCTGTCGGGTCGATTGCCATATCTTCGCCGATAAACCGTTCCATATCCCGGTGGGTCCCGGAATACATATGGGGAAAGAGGATAACGTTATCCTTCTCGTCATTCAGGTCCCCGAACGTCTGATAGGCGGACGCTAGGCTGCCTTCTCTGGAACGAACGATCCACGCTTGAGGAGGACTGTGATCGCTGTTGCGGCTTGGTTACTTTTCGTTGTGCTTTCTCGAGCCACCTACGGCGCAATACTACAATTATCTTCATGTATACGATATTGTCTTACCAAAAATTATCGTATTTCGATGGATCGCTCTCTTGTACTGGCTGTCAACCTCCGTGGCAGTTTCGTTGACGCCTGAGAGCGCTCCGTTCATGAAATGCGAACGGATTATCCTCGAAACGTGTCGGGTAGAAACTTCCAGAGTGTGCCAATCTTTACAGATCATCGTCGCTTACCAACGCCACTGCCTCATTTCGGATCGCCAACACAGTGAGCGTCGTGTTTAAAACGGTCTCAACCCCACTGCATTCTCGAGACACACTGGTCGGTGCGGGCGAACGCAAAGACGCACAATTTCTGGGCGTTCCGCGCGTTCACCGATCGACTTGCGTGTACTGCCGAAGAGTTCGATATCACCGTCGAAGTCCGGCCCGAAGCGTGGACCTCCCAAGGGTGTCCGAATGCGGGCCCGCGACAGAGACGACGCGGCATCAAGACACGCTCACGTGTCCGTGTGGCTTCGAGGGCCACGCGGACCTCACGGCGTCAGAGACGTTCCTCCGACGCCATGAATCGACCGTACCACGGCCGATGGCACGGCCCGTGTGCCTCAGTGGGACGACCACCGATGGTCGGCGTCACCACGCGCTCACCGTCCCAACGAGGAGCAGACAGACCCGTGAGTTACCGCCGGGGAATCGGCGTATCCGACCCCAACGGTGGAATCCTCGCGCTTCAGCGCGGGGAGGATGTCAATCTAGCACTCAAGCGTTTTCTGCAATGGTCACACCACCCAAGAGACTGAGCTTCTACACTGTACACTACATAGTGCTCGGTATTAATCCCGTCGGCACATCTATTAGTGTGTGGATTCTACACTGGGGTAGAGGTAAATCGGACATGTCTGGGAACACCGGACGCGACGAAAGTGGACAGTTTGAGTCTGAGCTTGACAACGAGGACATCATGAGCTACTTCATCAAAGGACGGCCATTCCACACCGCACAAGAGGTGGCAGACCGGTTTGGTATTGACCGGTCAACCGCATACCGACGGTTGAGTCGGTTAGAAGACGAGGATAGACTTGAGAAGGTTTCTCTTGGCAGTCGAACGGTTGTCTGGTGGTACACAGCGGACACGGAAGCAACTCCCGATGAGATCGGTCCTGATGACCCGCTCTTCTCTGCTCCAAAGTTCTCAGTTGATGAGCCCGTTGATGAAGACGAGATTGACGATGTCCTCTACGGCGAGATTGAGGGATGAGCGGCCCAGGAACCACACCCTTGTTCGTTGATACGGGCGCGTTTTTCGCTCATTTTGTTGCAACATCTCCTCGCCACGAGCGTGCTCGTGCAGTGATGGATGCTATCCAAGCAGGTGATCTCCGCTTTCGTCCGATATATACCACGGGATATGTCCTCAGTGAACTGACAACGCTAATCCTGCGTAAGAAGAACCACGAGAAAGCCATGGACACGTTGAGTCGCATCCGGAATTCACCAGTAGTGACTATTCTCCACTCAGATGAATCGCAGTTCGAATCAGTCTGCGATGAATTTGAGCGGTTCGATGACCAGCAGATTTCATTTGTAGATCATACGACTAGCACGCTCGCAAGTGAATTTGACGCGGAACATATCTTCGCCTTCGATAGTGATTTCCGGACGCTGGGATTCTCGCTTGTTCCGGACGACATCAATCTCCCAGAGGAGTGATCAATAGCTGCGAATCAGACGTCCGATAACGAGTGACCCGCTGTGACGGTTACCGTTCCTCGTCTGCGAACAGCTCTTCCTCAAACTCCGAGAGTAGACTTGGATCGAGGTCCGGGAGCGTCCAGTCTGCCGGAAGGTCATCGGTTATCCCTGTTTCATGAGCAAGCTGGCGAATCCGCTGTTTCACGTCCGGATTCAACGTGAATGAGTAGTCGATCTCCTCTTCCCACTCCCAGTACATCGGAACATGGGGGTTCAGGAAGCCCCGCTCTAGGTCTGCAACCGCTCCAAAGTAGTACCGCGTTGGACCAACCTCGAACGTCATTCGTTCGATGGTTCCAGTAAGAGTCTCAGACGTCACTAATTCTTCGAAAACATCGATTGCCGTGTGCTGGTCAGCATAGAACGCCGTTTTGAGCGTTATGCTCGTCCACTTGTGCTCTGTGTCGGCCAGTGCGCGTAACTGGTCACCCACTGAATGGGCAGGATGACCGATCCCCCATCCGTGTACGATTCTTCAAACGCTACCGCAAATTCGCCCACGTACTCAGGAATCACACCCAGGTACGCGAGTGCCTCCGCCGGGACCGAATTGATGCCCTCGGAGAGGCGGGTCCGGACGAGAGAGCGCCCCATCGCGTTCGCAATCACGTGTGCAACTTCCGGAAGCCTGTCTTCTCGTGGGTCATACGCGTCTACGAACTCAACGAGCATATCCCAGCCATTCGCTTGCGCTGCCGTATCCAGCCCCTCGGCAAGTGACTCGTAGTACGCAAACAATATGTCGTGATGAGTATCGTCAGAGCGCGATTCAGTCTGTGTCGATTTTTCGTCAGTGCCGTCTCGTACTCCGCGACTGCACGATAGAGGGCCGACAGGTCGCCTTCTTTAGCTTCCTCGATGATGTCTGAGAGGTCGCTCACGAGTGCCGGGTATTCGGTCTCGACAGCCACTGAATCAGGAGCCGGGTCGGCTGGTGACGATGAGTCAATTGGTGTATCGTCGGTGGATTCAGACGAGCACTCATAGAGCCTGAAACGCGAAAGGGTATCGAACGACGCACCACAGTGGTCACACTCGTAGCTCATTGGTCAGTGAGTCTCGTCGTCTCTCCAGGAATGTCCACATCCGCTGGCAGAACGATCCGGCGTTCGGTGTACTCGAGGTCCCCCGACCAGTAATCGATCGCGGCCCGGCGACAGGACTCGACGGTCTCGAACGCGCGCCGCGAGGTCTGGTCCTCGAGGACGTCGCCGAGCAACGCCCCAAGTTCGCGGACGTCCTGCCGGACGCCCCTGTTGTGCAGTCTCATGTCCTTTGAGATATGGTAAAAACCTAGCAGGAGCAGCGATCGCCCTTCTGGACTCGTACCCTCGAGACGCGACGGCGGAGAGTGGCCCGGTACTGAGACGGTCGTGCGGAACGAACCGGTGTTGAGCTAGCGGTAGCGTCCCAGCGCGGGCGACGAATAACCAGAATGGATAAATACCGGAGGGTGGCAATATGTTGCCATGGTGTTTCGCTAGATGTCCCGCAACGAGCCCTCCTCGAACGAGACCATCGAGCGTCAGTACGAAGAGTACGTGATGCCGATCTGGAAGTCGTTAAACGTTCCCATCCGCCGCGCGACCGACTGTACGGTCGAGGACTTCGACGGGAACGAATATCTCGACGTCTTCTCTGGGATCTCGGTGACGAACGTGGGCCACCGCAACGGTGCGGTCGCCGACGCGGCGACGGCCCAGCTCGACGAGTTCGTCCACGGCTGTTCCTACGTCCATCCGAACAGACCGGTCGCCGAACTGGCCGAACGACTCGCCGAGATCACCCCCGGCGACCTCCGGAAGAGCTTCTTCTGTAACTCCGGAACCGAAGCCGTCGAGGGCGCCATCAAGCTCGCCCGAAAGTACACCGGCAGCAAAGAGGTCGTCGCCCTCGAGATGGGGTTCCACGGCCGGACGCTGGGCAGCCTGGCGCTGACCGGCAATCACACCTACAAACACGACATGGGGCCGACGATCAACGACGCGGTCCACGCACCGGCACCGTACCGCTACCGGTGGCCCGACGAGACGAGGTCGGCGTCCGAATTCGCAGCTCGCTCTGCCGCCGAGATCGAACACGTGATCGGTACCCATACGAGCGACGATCTTGCCGCGGTCGTCGTCGAACCGATCATGGGCGAAGGTGGTATTATTGTGCCACCAGAAGGCTGGCTCGAGCGGGTCCGGGAGATCACTCACGATCACGGCGCGCTCCTCATCGTCGACGAGGTCCAGACGGGCTACGGGCGGACGGGAGCGATGTTCGCCAGTGAGCACGTCGACGTCACCCCCGACATCCTCACGCAGGCCAAGGGCATCGCGAACGGGCTCCCGCTCGGTGCGTTTACCGCGCCACCGGAGATCGCGGACGCGTTCGACGCGGGCGACCATCTCTCGACGTTCGGCGGTAATCCGATCGCCTGTGCCGCCGCGCTGGCGACGATCGACGAACTGCAAGGCGGGATCGTCGCCGAGACCGCGGAGAAAGGGAGGTGGCTCTCGGAGCGCCTCACCGAGCTCGCGGCCGACTTCGACGTCGTCGGCGAGACCCGCGGGCGCGGGCTCATGCAGGGCGTGGAACTCGTCGACCTGAGTGCGACCGGGCCACGCGACGCCGCGCCGGCCCCGGACAAGACGCTCGCGGCGGCCGTTGCCGACGAGCTTCGGGAACGAGGCATCATCATGGGCGTCGGCGGCTACTACAAGAACGTGCTCCGGTTCCAGCCGCCGCTTACGATCTCCACCGAGCAGCTCGACCGAACGCTCGCGGCACTCCGAACGGTGCTCGCGGAGGCAACCGATGAGTGAGGATCGATCGCGCGCCCGCGCGTTCCGGGAGCGCCACGACGGGGCCGGTCTCGAACTCGCGTACGCCGGCCAGCAGACGTTTCTCAAGGGCGAGCCGCGAGACGTCGAGGACCTCGACGACGTCGACGTCGCCGTGCTGGGCGCCCCCCTCGACGCCGCTGCGAGCAACAGACCGGGCGCACGCTACGGCCCAGCGGCCGTTCGCGAGGCGAGTACCTGGTGGGCGTACCTGTCGGGCTACAAGGGTGGACTGACGAACATGAACACGCGCGCCCAAGTCGACTTCAGCGATCTGACGGTTGCCGACTGCGGCGACGTCCCGGTCTTCCCGCAGGACCAAGAGACGTCCGCGGAGAGCATCACCGCACACGTCGCGACCGCGGCCGAACGGGCGTTCCCGGTGATGATCGGCGGTGACCACTACTGTACGTATCCCGCCTACCGCGGGTTCGCGGAGGCGATCGACGCCGAGCGCGTCGGTCTCGTGCAGATCGACGCCCACACGGACACCGCCGAGGAGAGTCCGATTTTCGGCGAGCACTTCCACGGCTCGCCCACGCGGCTGATCGCGGAGTCGGACTACGGCGACTACGCGAATATCAGCCAGATCGGGATCCGGGGGTACGAGTCGCCGGGGTTCTTCGACTTCGCCGAGGAGACCGGGCTGGGCCTCTACACGATGCGCGACGTCCACGAACGGGGTATCCGTGACATCGTCACCGACGCGATCGACCACGCCGCCGACGGGGCGGACGCCGTCTACCTGACGTTCGATATCGACTCGGTCGATCCGAGCGTCGCGCCGGGCACGGGGACGCCCGAGCCCGCCGGCCTGAGCAGTCGGCAAGCGCTCACGATCATGGAGATCCTCGGGACGCACGACGCGATCGGCGCCGCGGACCTCATGGAGGTCGCTCCCGACCACGATCCCACGCGATCGACCCAGACGCTGGCTGCCTACCTCCTCGTCACGCTCCTCGAGCGCCAGTTCGCGGAGTAACTACGTCCGGCGGGCCCGCACGACCGAGACCCGCTCGAACCGCGAGCGCGGCACGAGGCCGGACAGCGTTTCCCACGACTCGGCGTAGCCGTCCGCCGTCAGTAGCGAGAGGACGAGTTCGCCGACCGCCCCGTAGGTCATCGACGCGAACCCCCAACCCGGTTTTTCAGTCGGGAACGGGCCGTCCTCGCGGGGCTTCCGGACGTCGAGGACCCCACCGAGTCGATCGCGCGCCTCGATCGCGAGGTCCACGGCCTCGTCGTACCGCGTGAGCGGGAACTCCCGGTTGTCGACCACGAACAGGGCGGGCACGTCGCTGTCGTCGAACGCGGGCCGGACCGCGGTGCGCCCCGCTTCGGTCAACAGACTGACGACGTCGACCGTCGATCCCTCGCCGCTGATCGCATCCGTATACCGCAGGACTGCCCCGCCGTTGTCGGGATCGAACGCCCCCTCGTGGGGAAACGCGTCGGCGTCATGGCCCGCATAGTACTCGACGATGCCGGCCGTCCGGAGCTCGGCGTTGATGCCGCGCGAGAGCAACACCCCGTCGAGCGTGATACTCGAGGGGGCAGAGAGGCGCACTAGGTCGGCCGATTCGCTGTCGGCGCTTGCGAACACGTCCTCCTCGATCGCGAGCCGGATCGGCCCGAGCGGCGTCTCGGCGAGCGGTTCGATCGCATCCAGTGCGGCGTCGAGCTCCGCCCGCGGGACGGTGATGGAGGCGGCGACGACCTCACCGGTGTCCTCGAACGGATCGTACGTGACTTGCCCGGTCAGCGTTCGGATCCGCTCGCGGACCTGCTCGAGGCGGGCGCCGACGTGGCCCCGCTCGAGTTCCGACTGGCCCTCCGGCGTCAGACAGCGCCCCTTCCCGGGTATTTTCTTGGTATAGCCGGCGTCGTCCAGGTTCGAGAGCATGAGGCGCACGGTGCGGCTCTTGATGGAATACCCGTGCCGGTTCAGCAGGTCGACCAGCCGGATACTACCGATCGGTTCGTGACCGTCGATGAGGCGGAGGAGATCGTACGCTCGACGGTCGAGATTCTCGGGCATAGCCCTACGGCTCTCCCAGAGTCCAATAAACGTATCCGTCGTCGGGCCAGGCCGGACGCGGCGGCCCACGGCCGCCCGACGGACTCCCATGATAGAAACTGTTAAATACCATAATGTGGCAATCCTTTTCCATGGTAGTGTCGCCCATTGACACAGGTGTACTGACACTCTACATGCTCGGCCTGCTCGCTGTCGGGTACTGGGGGTATCAAAAATCGGACACGCTCGACGACTATCTCGTTGCGGGTCGGAACATTCCGATCTGGATGTACATACCCGTCATGTCGGCCGTCATCCTCGGCGGCGCCTCGACGATCGGCGGTGGCGGCCTCGGCTACCAGAACGGGATCTCCGGGGCGTGGCTCGTCATTATGCTCGGGCTCGGCACCATCGCGCTTGGGCTCCTGATATCGACGAATCTCGCCAGTCTCAAGGCCTATTCGCTCGGCGAGGTCCTCGAGCGGCGGTACGACCGCTACTCCGGGACGATCGGGGCCGTCATTGCCGGGATCTACGCGCTCACGCTCGCGATCACGCAGACGATCGCGATCGGCAAGGTGTTGAGCGTCCTGTTCGGCTTCGAGCAGAACACGATGATTCTGGCTGCCGGGGCCATCGTCATCAGTTACACGATGCTGGGCGGAATGCTCTCCGTGACGATCACCGACTTCGTCCAGTGGTGTATCATGACGGTCGGAATCTTCTTCCTCGCCCTGCCGCTCGGCCTGGACGCCGTCGGCGGTTTCTCCGGCCTCGCGGCCGAACTGAATCCCTCGTACTTCGATATCACCGCGATCGGGTGGCAGACGATTGCCAGCTATTTCCTGCTGTACGTCCTCGGCATCATGATTGGTCAGGACGTCTGGCAGCGGGTCTTTACGGCCGACTCGACGGAGACCGCCCGCACGGGCACGATCGCGGCCGGGTCGTTCGCCGTCGTCTACGGAATCGTCACCGCCCTCCTCGGGGCGATCGCCGTCGTGCTCCTCCCGAACCTCGCGGATCCCGAACTCGCGCTCCCGCGGTTGATCCTGGAAATCGTGCCGGTCGGCTTCTCGGGTCTCATCCTCGCGGGCTTCATCTCGGCGATGATGTCGACCGCGGACTCGGCGCTGCTCGCCTCGAGTACCCTGTTCACGAATGACGTGTACAAACGCTTCGTCAATCCCGACGCCTCGGACGAGACCTATGCGCGCGTCTCCCGTACACTCATCCTCGTACTCGGCGTCGTGATGGTCTACGCGGCGATCGCGATCGGCAACGTTGTCCAGGCTCTGTCGCTGACCTATGCCCTGCTGAGCGGAAGCATCTTCGTGCCCATCTTCGCGGCGTTCTTTTGGGAGAGGGCGACGTGGCAAGGCGCCCTCTCATCAATCTTCATCAGCGCGACCGTCGTGATCGCGACCATCTGGCTGCACGGCTTCGCGTCGAACCTCCCGATCATCTACGGCCTAGCCACGAGCGTGGTTTCGTTCACAACAGTGAGTCTCCTCACCGGGCCGCCCGCACAGGAGAAACTCAGCGCCTGGGTCGACAGCCTCGACTCGTCGCCATCTGCTGACTGACCCGCTCGCTCGCCAGCTACTCGAGCGCTACGACGCGGGCCCACAGCGAGCGCGCGGCTAGTCGTCTGCATCTGCTCTCGCGGGCGGCACGCCAGCGGCCGAGCCGGGTGTGCTCGTGGAGGTGTGCCACCACCTGAGGCCGACAACAATCTGGTCGTCGACACCCATAAGAAGGTGATAATGACGATTGGGGATATGTCAAACTACACCACCCCAGTCGTCGACCGGAGAGACCCAACGAGCGGGTAAACCATCTACCACCACGACCGCGTCCGAACAGCCCGCGGTCAGCCCCATGTGTCCAATCGCTGCTAGCATCTGATCCGGAAGTTCCTCGGTTACAAGGAAGAACAGGTCGGGACACCGGGGACCGCCGATCACTGTCTCGACGCGGTTCGCTACGCCTGTATGGGGGCCAGCGACCAGGTGGGGCGCCGCAGTGGGGCCGCAGGCGTCGAGTCACGGCCCGCCACCAGTGGCGGACGTCCGGCCCTGCGCTCCCAGCGGCTGGGGGCACGAACGGCCGGTACGCGACCGAGCCCCACGGCTGGCGTGGTCACACTCTCTGTCTCTCGTCCAAATCGCGGCCTCGAGCGGAAGACCAGTGGTGCTCGGCTCGCTGTCAGTGCCGGGCAGATGCGGAGTCGCCATGATCTGTGACCGTGTCCGTCTCGGTGGGGACTGGCACTTTCACCTCAGTTAGCTGCTGGGCGGGCTGATCGAGAGGGCTGACGCTCGGTGACGGTAGTGATGCCAGCCAAGTCCTGCTGCGCAACAACCCACGATAGGCTCGTCTCGCGCCGCCAGGGTGACAGCGTCACTCGTCGCGATCGGACGTGATCACGGAGAAGACCTGCCCGGAACGGAACGCCCTCGAGAGGGGAGAGGTGGGGGTTTAAGCACAGCCCTGTGGCCCGTTCCCACGGAGGACGACCAACGATGCCTGACCGACACACTGCCCTCACTGACCGACGACGCGAGCGAGCACCGTTTGAACCGGGCGACCGGGTCCGCATCTCGATCGCTGAGCCTGACGATGTCGACCGCCGCCACAATGGCAAGTGGGGGACTGTCGAGAACGTAGTGGGTGGCGACGACCTGGACGAGCTGTTGGAGCTGGACGATCCACGGCAGTCGTGGTGTGTCGATGTGCGGACCGACGACGGCATGCTGGTCCCGTCCCATCCGCACGATCTTCGCCCGCTCGGCACAGACGGCAAGCGGGAAGATGGTCCCTGAGTGATCCGGCCCGACTCTTGTCGCGGCCGCCATCGACTCGCTCGAGCGGCGGCAGCGATTTCACTCGTGGGTGGGTCTCGTGGATGGGTGCACTCTAGGCGCTCCATCCATGCAGACCGAGCTGCCTGCCTCCGATGACGCCCGTAGCGCCCTCGTCCTGTCTGGCACTGCTCGAGACCTCGCAAGTAGCTCAACCGACAGGGCACTGCTATCGCCGATGCGATCCAGGCGCTCTAAGACGGGGCCGACAAGTCCCACATTCGCACTACGGCACGGCCTGCATACATGCGAGTTGCAGATGGGCGGCTCTGCGCACGCCTGCAGCGACACCCGGTCTGTCAGAGCGAGCAGTACAACGGTCTCTGACTGGGTATCGGTTCTGACCGCATTCGCTCCGTCCGACGCCCACGCGCGGACGCTATCAACTTCACGGGTCGCGAGATGCCGCACAGATGAATGTGGCGACACGGAGTGAGCGCCAGTACGATGAGCCACCGAGGCGTGGAACAACTCGCGATTGTCTTTGCTCATAGCCGACCAGGGGGCAGGTCCTCCCAGCCCGCGCCGCGATCGATTGGCCACAGCCCGTGGTCACCCAAGCGCGTGGCAGTGGCCGTCGCTGCTGGCGACGGCGTCCGATCGCGCCGCGAGCGGCGCCTGACGGCGTGGGAGCAGCGAGTGCGCGGGCGATGACCCGAGTCCGCCTTGGGCGCTTGAGCGCCAGGGTGGCAGCACCGGTAGTCGCATCTGGGCACACGCGGCCGCCACCCCAGCAGGGGCTCTCGCACTGTCCGCTACTCCCGGCTCGAGACAGGCCGTTCCCACCCAAAGCGGCCGCTGGACGGCTGGTACTGTGGAACAGCCAGAGACACACATCGTTCCGCTGGAACAGGCCGGTCACCGCCTGCACACGGTTGTATGGATCGGTAATATTATATCAGATCGCAGGATGCTAACTAGTTACATGGTTGGGAATGCCACCCGGAACGTCGAAATGCAGCACTTGTCCAAGAACGTTCTCTGTGAGATACTCTCGCACGAACGGCGCCGGTTCACCCTGTACTGCCTTGAGAGATATCGGACTCCGATGGCACTCGCCGATCTAGCCGACGAAGTAGCACGCTTGGAATATGATGCCGCGACGCTTCTGCAGATCCCAGGTGAAGATGTGAAGGAGATCTATCTGGACCTCTATCATTCTCATATCCCGAAGCTGGAAGAAGCAAACCTCCTTGAATACTCTCAAGAAGAGGACACGGTGTATCTCACATACGAACTCTCCGATCTCAATTTAAGTGAGATTATCTGACTTCTTCGGAGTGGGCGTGACGCTCACCGACCTCGCCGAAGGCCACATTCGGGTTGCCGGTCTTGATTTCGACCGTTCCCAGCTCATTCACCGCAGCATCTGGGCCGATGCTCACATACCCTCGTTCGCCGCGAGCGCTACCGTCTCCCTGGTCGCCACTATCTTCGATATCGACAGGACGCTGTTTGCCCATCTCAACAGGGGGGGATCGGTCCTGGGTCAGAGCGATCGTGGTGCTAAGTCGCTCTTGTGGAGACTGGCGGACGAGTACGTTTACAAACGCCACATACTCCCGCGCTCCGGGCTGAGACGCCGGAAGACAAGAGAGCGGCGATCACTCCGCCGGGTTGTTCAGGCCAGTTCCGCTGTACTACAGCAGAGCGTGTGGGTTTGTCGCGGCCGTCGGGCGAGGCCGGCGTCTTCGGGTCGGCCTTGTTGCTGGGCACTTGCTTGGGGTGGCCGGCGATCGCCCCACCGGAGGCCAGCGTGACGCGAGTGGTCTCGAGCAGTGCAAGCATGGCGCCGGTGGTGATCGCGTGACCCAAAGGGGGCGCCAGCAGCCAGTGACGGCCTGGGCGCATGAGCTACTCCTCATCGACGGTACCAGAGACGTCGCACGGAACATACCGCTCGCGGGGGATAGTCGGTCGCGTCGCGGCAGGCTCACTTGGGAGAGTTGGCTCGGCCAGTTCCGCCAGCCGGGTTTCGCCGGCCGCAGTAATTTCGTAGACGCCACCGGTGGTCTGGCGGACGTCGCCAGTCGACTGCAGGGCGGCACACCGTTGGGCGACCGTCAGTGGATGGGCCTCACAGTGGGCCGCAAGCGGCGCTATTTCGAGCGGACCGTGTGCGGCAAGCACGGCCAAGGCCGTCTGCCGTGAGCAGGAAGTCATGGCGCAACACGGTATGTAATGGTCTATCATGATATAAATCCCGGGGTGACGTCTCTCCTCGCCCGGACCGTAAGGCGGTGGCCCTCCCCTCGCCGCCATCGAGACGCACGACCGGACCGGCGACGCTGCCGACACCAGTCCGGACGTCCTGCTCGAGCGCGGCACAACGCTGCGCGACCAGCACGTCGTCTGCGACGAGTGGTCCGCGACCGAGCGCCACCTCGAGGACGTCCTCGCCTGACATGACCACGGGGAGCGGCCCGCAGGCCGGCTCTATTGCGAGCATAAACCCGCGCACGGTTGGCTCCTGAGCAACGAGCTGCTCGAGGTTTCGTCACGGGCAGCTACGCGCTGCGCGACGGCCCTCGCCTGTGGTCACCCGTGGCGAGCCACCGACCGCGACCGCCACTCGGATCACCGGACTCACTATCGGCCGGGCGAGCAGCCGGGCGCTACGTTCATTGGTGGCACGCGACTACCACGGCTAACCGCGATTCGTATGAGCAAGTACGACGACCTCTTCGCCGAGACCACGCCGGATGAGAGCGTCTTCGCCGACAAGGGGGTACTTGATCCCCTCACGAAGCCCGTGGAGATCTCTGCCCGCGACGCCCAGGAACGCGAGTTCGCCAGGATTCTCACTAGCGTCCACGACGGCTACCTCCCGCCGACGGTCGCGGTGTACGGCCCGCCCGGCATGGGCAAGACGCTGACGACGCGGCGGGTCTGCCGCGAGTTCGCCGCCCGCCACGACGCCGTTGCGGTGGAGTACGTGAATCTCACGGAGTGTCGGACGCTGTTCAGCGCCGCCAACGAAATTTTGGCCGCGCTGACCGGCGCCAAGAAGGGGGCCTACGAGGGGGTGGACGGCGTCTTCGCCGGGCTCTGGGCGGCCCTCGCCGACTACCCCGCCTAAACGGTGCTCCTCCTCGATGAGATCGACCACGTCCGCCACGACGCGAACGAGTTCCTCTACTGGCTCTTGTGCGGCGAGGGCACCCGCGCTTGCGGAAGCAATCGCTGTCGCGTCCACACCTGAACGGCCGACACCGTCGGACACGATGGTGTATCCACTGCTGTTTAAGGTCGTACGGAGCGAGTATTCAGATATGGCCACGGATCTCACCGAGCGGGTGCAAGAGATCGCCGACGCACGAGGAAAACGCGAATCGGAGATCCTCGAACAAGCCCTCGAGCGTGGCGTCGAAGACCTCTGGATCGAGGTCGTCCTGTCGCGATACGTGAACGACGAAATCGATCGAGAGACGGCAATCGAACTCGTCGGTCGGGACCGGGTCAAGCGTGCAGAACGCGAACTGCAGGCGGTTTCCGACGATGTGCAGTGGGGGCTCGATGCGTGAGTCTCGCGGTCGCTGACACGGGGCCCATTATTCATCTCGACGAGATCGATGTGCTCCACGTGCTCTCGACCATCGATCACGTTCTGCTTCCACAGACAGTGTACGATGAACTCGCGGCGGGCACGGTTCCGCCTGCGCTCGGCGACATCGAGTACGAACTCGTCGAGGCCGACGCGGCCGCACTCGATGTGGAGTTGGATCCCGGCGAGACAGCCGCTCTTGCGGTCGCGGCTGAACGTTCAGCGGTGTTTCTGACCGACGACCTTGCAGCCCGGAACGCCGCTGCGGAGCGCGGTGTCGAGGTGCATGGGTCGATCGGGATTCTCGTGCTCGCGTATAGCCGTGGCGAGCTCAGTAAACCGACGGCGATCGACCACATGCGAGCGCTTCAGGCAGAGACGAGCTTGTTTATCACGGACGCAGTCGTGGAGCGAGGGATTGCGCTGCTCGAGGCGTCGTCCTGACGTCGGTCGCCCGTGACCCGATCGAACGCGTGCGGTGAGGTCTCGCCCGAACGTCACCAGTGTGGCTATCGGGCCGGTATGTGAGACGGTCGTTGCTAGCACGCCACTCCCACGGGTACTCCCGACCGCGCTACGATGCGACGCTCATCAGCGATCCCGAACGGCTGTGCACGACTATGCCGGTGCGTTCGCCCCGCGTTGACCCTGTACGGGCACCAGCAGTCCGACGAGCGCCTGCCCCGGTATGCGGCAGTCGGCTCGCAGTTGCGTGGGGCACGCCGTCGGCTGCAGCGTCGACCACCGAACCGGTCCGACCGGCACCGGTCGCGCACGGGCGATACGTTCATTGCTGGCACGCCACTACCACGGTCAATTGCGATCGTATGAGCAAGTACGACGACCTCTTCGCCGAGACCGCACCTGCGGACAGCGTCTTCGCCGACAAGGGCGCGCTCGATCCGCTCGCGGAGCCTGCGGAGATCCTCGCCCGCGGTGCCCAGGAACGCGATCTCGCCACGATCCTCGCTGGCGTCCACGACGGCTATCTCCCGCCGACGGTCTCCATCTATGGCCCGCCGGGGACCGGCAAGACGCTGACGACGCGGCGGGTCTGCCGCGAGTTCGCCGCCCGCCACGACGCCGTTGCGGTGGAGTACGTGAATCTCAAGGAGTGTCGCACGCTCTTTAGCGCCGCCAACGAGATCCTGTACGCGCTGACCAGCACCAAGAAGGGTGCCTACGAGGGGTTGGATGGCGTCTTCACGGGGATCTGGGACACGCTCGAGGCGTATCCTGAGTGGACTGTCCTGCTGCTCGACGAGATCGACCACGTCCAGCACGACACGAACTACGAGCCCAACGAGTTCTTCTACCGGCTGCTCCGCGGCGAGGGGAAGCTCGCCCGCGGGATCTCGCTCTCGGTCTGGCTAGTGAGCAACGAGTTGCTCGAGGTCGACCTCCGGCTGGACAGCCGCGTCGCAAGCGCGATGAGCGACGAGGCGGTCTGCTTCCCGCCGTACGGGGCCGATGAGTTAGCGGCACTCCTCAAGCCCCGACTCGAGCAGGCGTTTCGTGACGGCGCGGTGCCGACGGAGGTCCGCGACGAGGGCGCCCGGGAGGCGGCCCGGCGGTGGGGCGACGCCCGGAAGGCTCTGACGCTCTTTCGCCAGGCCGGCGAGACGGCCAACGACCGCGGGTTCGCCCGGGTGACCGACGAGTGCATCGCGGCGAACCTCGAGGCGACCGAACGCGAGGCGACCATCGCGAAACTGCTCGCCTTGCCGGCAAACCACTTCCTCGTGCTCACCGGCGTGACGGGCTGGGATCAGGGGACGACGATCAAACAGCCCGTGACGACGGCGGAGATTCACGAAATCGTGCGGAGCGACCAGGTCCCGGCCGCCCTCCGCTTCGGCGAGCGCACGATCCGCGAGGCCGTCACCGATCTCGAGACGATGGGCCTCCTCGAGACCTGGATCGACTCACGGGGCCGTGACGGCCGGGTCAAACAGATCGAGACGACGTTCGACCCCGGTTGGGTTCGGGAGGCGATCGAACCCTACGCCGCGACGTCGCCGGCGTTCGCCGCTGTCAACGATACTTAAGTCAGGGCAGCTTCCTATGAAACTGGAATAAAGCGTCTCAGACGACATTCTTACTCATCTCTGGGCAAGAGTCGCCGCTACCTGTTTCACTTTCACTTCGGTATCCGGCAAGTTATACCGGACAGTCACGAACACTATCCCATGAGCCGCCCACCCACACCGTCCGGTCGCGACCGGCTGCGGCGCGTGGCCGGTGCTGGCTGAGTGGTGGCTCCCCGCACCATGACGGCATCCAGTCCCCCTCCGAACGCACCGACCGCGAGGCAGTCCTCGACCGCCTCGCCGACACCATCGAACTCACCCACGACCGAATCGCGGCCAGCGACCCCGACACGGCCGCCGAGCAGGAACTCCAGATCAAGTGGATCCGCACGCTCGGCTATCTCTCGGGGCAGTACCGCAAGCTGCTCAAAGACGAGGACCTCGACGAGATGGCCGCGGAACTCGACCTGCTGCACGCCGACGACGGAGGACCGCGATGAGCGATCCGACCAAACGCGAACTCGAACGGGAACTCGCGGCCCTCAAACACCAGTTGGAGGGGCCACCAGACGACGCCCCGACCGACGTGACGGTCCAGTGGCGCGACGCCGCCCCCGAGGCCCGGCCCACGGGGATCGACTACGATCCCGAGACGGCCACGCTCACCTACGATCTCTGGGCGGCCCAACGGGAGTGTCTCGCGGCGCTCACCGGCGGCGAAGCGGATCTCGTCGCCTGCCTCGCGGGGTATGGCAGCGGGAAGTCCATCCTGGGCGCGCGCTGGCTGCTCACCCAGGCGCTGGCCCACCCCGACAGCCGGTTTCTGGCGATGGGCGTCGACTTCACCAAGGCCCGCGACAGCACGTTTCGCATCCTGTTCGACCAGCTTGCCCGGCACACGGACGGCGATGGTGACACGGGCCCACAACGGGCCCGAAACCTCGCCGGTGGTCGCCGACTACACCCGCAGCGCCAACCGACTGACGCTGACCACCGGCGCGACGATCATCCTCGGGGCGGCCGACAGCTGGAACCGCTACGCCGGCGACGAGTTCGGCGCCATCTGGCTCGACGAGCCCAGCCACTACGAGGCCGACCTCCACGACCTCCTCGAGATGCTCGGCAGCCGGCTGCGCGGCGTCGCCGGGCCGAAAGTGCAGTGTTGGACGCTGACCGGTAACGGCTACAACGACGCCTGGGAGATCCTCGGCCAGCGCCAGGACAAAACCGGCGACCCGATCGGGCTCGCCATCGAGGTGGTGCGGGCGTCGACGCTCGACAACCCGTATCTCGATCCGGGCACCCGCGAGCGCTTCGAACGCCAGTACGCCGACACCGACCGTGAGGCCCAGGCGCTGCGCGGGGGGTTCGCCGCCGCCCAGGGATTGGTCTACAGCGGTTTCAGCCGCGATCGACATGTGATCCCCCATGCCACCGCTTGCGAGCGTGCCGGCGACAGCTGGCGGGTCTACGGCTACGACGCCGGCTGGGACGACCCTCGGGTCTGTCTCGAACTCGGCAAGACGTCGTACGAGCAACTCGTTGTCCTCGACGCGTTCTACGAGTCGGAAAGTCACCTCGAGGACGTCCGGGCCTGGCTCGCCGACAACGGAAAGCCACGGGGGACGATCTACTGCGATCACGAACCCGCCCAGATCGACAAGCTCAACCGCGCGGGCTACTCCGCCGAGAAAGCGACGAAGGACCTCGACGAGGGGATCGCCGAGGTGCGCAAACGCCTCGAGGCCGACGGCAATCTGCCCGTCGACAACCGTGAGAAGGTAATCATGGTCATGGGTGGGGTTCCCGGCGGCACCCACCTCTCGTCGCCGACGGGGGAAACGCGGCGCGCGGGCGAGCCACCCTGTGGCGAGACAGCCAGCGCTGAGGCAACGCAATCAGAACAGCCCACCGTTGGGCTCCTGATTTCCGAGCGCTGCCAGCACCTGATCCGGGAGTTCCTCGGCTACAAGGCAGACCACGTCGGCAAGGCGACCGCCGAGGACCACTGTCTCGATGCGCTGCGCTACGCCTGCATGAGCGTCGCCGGGCGATAAGTGCCCGCGAGTACTGGTCGCTACTCGGTGACGAGCCGGCCGGCTGCCGCCGCCCGTGCCCTCGCGGTCGCGGCCCGTCTCCTCGCCGCGGAGCCATGGAGTCGATTGCCCAGCCTCGGACAGCCGCTCGCGGTGGGCGGTCAGATGCCCCTGTGGAAGGCGGCTCGCAGTAAGCGGACACGACACTGGCACCCGGTGACGGCCGTCCGAACGGGCTACCGGACCCAGCTCGGGGGGAGCTATACGACGTTCGCTACCGAAGGGGGCGCATGGACCGCCGCAAGCGGCTTGGATTGCGGCTGCACCGCGCGCTGCTTTATTGGGGGCTGCTACGTCACCCACGCGGGCGAGCGGCGGCCCGCGAGCGGTATACGCCGACCGGCAAGCGCCGGGCGCCGCCGGACGACCCCGAGGCGGCTGATGGCGGCGACCGATCCGGCGACTAACCGGCGGCCGGTGGCCGTGGCGCGGTGAGCGGGTGGCGGCCGCTGCGCTCCCAGCGGGTGGGGGCACGACCGGCCGGTTAGCGACCGAGCCCCACGGCTGGCGCGCTCACTCTCACTCTCTGTCTCTCGTCCGGATCGCAGCCTCGAGCAGTGCGAGCGTGGCGCCGGTGGTGATCGCGTGACCCAAAGGGCAAAGGGGCGCCAGCAGCCAGTGACGGCCTAGACGCGTGAGCTACTCCTCATCGACGGTACCAGAGATGTCGCACGGAACATACCGCTCGCGGGAGATAGTCGGTCGCGTCGCGGCAGGCTCACTTGGGAGAGTTGGCTCGGCCAGTTCCGCCAGCCGGGTTTCGCCGGCCGCAGTAATTTCGTAGACGCCACCGGTGGTCTGGCGGACGTCGCCAGTCGACTGCAGGGCGGCACACCGTTGGGCGACCGTCAGTGGATGGGCCTCACAGTGGGCCGCAAGCGACGCTATTTCGAGCGGACCGTGTGTGACAAGCACGGCCAAGGCTGTCTGCCGTGAGCAGGAAGTCATGGCGCAACATGGTAGATAATGATCTATCATGGTATAAATCTCGAGGGTGACGTCTCTCCTCGCCCGGACCGCAAGGCGGTAGCCCTAACCTCGCCGCCATCGAGACGCACGACCGGACCGGCGACGCTGCCGACCGGACCAATCCGGACGTCCTGCTCAAGCGCGGCACAACGCTGCGCGACCAGCGGCTGGAGGCACGAACGGCCGGTGCGCGACCGAGCCCCATGGCTGGCGCAGTCTCTCTGTCTCTCGTCCGGATCGCGGCCTCGCGCGGCGGGCAGTCACCGTTCGAGTGGGCGCACCCAGCGGCTACCGATTAGCGACGCGCCTATACCGTAGTGAACCGCCGCGAGCAGGAGGTGCGAGCCACGGCCCACACCACCACTCGCGGGCGGTGGGCGCCGGCCCGCTGGTGGGTCGGGGAACCCCGATAGGACCGATCCGGACTGGGCGCCGGTGTGGTGCTCGACACCAGCCACGCCGCGTGCGGCTCGAGCGACGCCAAATCCGGCCGCGTCGCCAGCCGGCTGGGGAGCCGGCGGCGTGGGGAGACGCCGACCCGTGGGCCGGATGGGGCAGGTGCAGACTGCCACGAGAGGACAGGGCGCCCGCCGAGCCGTTCGGCCCGTGCCCAGGCACCCCACGCATCAGCAGGACGCGGCTGCCGTCGGTGCCGATGGGGCCACTGCTGTGAGACCGTAGTTGAACGCCGTATTGCCGCTCGCACGCGCCGGATGCTGGGAGGCGTACGCCTGCCACTCGAGCGTATAGTCGCCGTCCAACTCGAGGACGCGATCTTGACTCGCACGCCGACGTGCCGCCTCGGGCCAGGCCAGCCGCCCGCCGACAGTCCGGCCGTCAGAGAGTGTCAATGCGTCGTCATTCGCCCCGCTGGACTGGTTGTCCCATGTAAGGGTGTCGGTCGTCAGTATCACCGCCACACCCCGATCACAGTGCCCGGCCGCGACACGCGTTTCGAGCCGCTCGAGATCGGCGAGAGACGCATAGCAGCCCATATCCGTCGGGTCATTGCCAAACTGAAAGGTCTCGTCGGCCGGCTGTGCCTCGAACGGCTTCGTTGGAGACGTCAGTTCCACGGCCATGGTGGTCTCGCCGTCGGCCAGCCAGAGATCAACGATGACATCGCCGACCGGATACTCGGCGCGGATCGTCAGCGACGGGAACTGCCGGTGG
Source organism: Natrinema sp. SYSU A 869 (assembly GCF_019879105.1). NCBI lineage: Archaea > Methanobacteriati > Methanobacteriota > Halobacteria > Halobacteriales > Natrialbaceae > Natrinema > Natrinema sp. SYSU A 869. The sequence continues at coordinate 642,286 of NZ_CP082247.1, forward strand.
AGTGCCCACGCAAGTGCCTGCTTGAAATCGGCTTCGCTGTGGAAGACGCGTGGGAGCTGCTCGAGCGAGGCGGCAAGGAGCGCGGCCTGCATACGTCGTCTCCACTGAGAGTGCTCATAAGCCCTGTCGAAGCTCTCGCACAGCGCAATCCCCCAGTAGTGATTAGCCCTCCAACCCACTATTGGCTTCTCTCTTCGAAACCAGAGAGGAGTTGCGCTACGAACCACCAATCTCTTCGACGTCTTCTGCCTGGATCTCGAATCCATACGTGAGGTCACCAACAGAAACCGAACGCTTCCATCCTGTAAGTGCAAAGTCAGCTGTGTCGCCCGGTTCGAGGTCGACAGTCTTCATCCGGTGCTCACCGTCCGGTCCTCTCACGGTGAGCCGATAGTCCGCAGTAACGTTCTTCACTGTCGCGGACCTGCTACTGTATTCGGCGTCATAGACTGGAGCATACTCAGTACCGCCAATCTCGAAGGAGATCGAGGAATCTATCACTTCAAGTTTCCCTTCGAGCTCAGGGTCCAGATCAAAGTCAGGCTCAAGTTCGTCGATCGGGACAGAAACGCTAACACGCCGAACATCAATTTCATACTCGGCTGCCCCCTCACAGTTTTCTAAGCTCATACTCGAGTAAATTCGCCTCTCGCCTTTTTCAATACGCTCTCTGCCTGTACCCGGTCCGCCAGGGGTACCTATCCGCGTAATTTCTTCCCCATCATCCGAATAGACACTCACCTCAGCTCCGAAGGAGAGGAGGTACGTTTCGGGAGTGGTTTTCTCGACCTCTATGCGGGCCTCACACTCGTCTGACCCATTCCGTATGAGTGCGTGATCCTGAACCTCCAGATGCTCTGCAGCTCTCTCGGAGAGGATTACTTCCCCCTCTGCATCGATCTCCTCGTTGTGATCGTTGACCAGTTCAGCTTCTTCGATCTCATAGTCCGACGTTCCAATCTGAACGAGATAACTCTCGACGTCTTCGGTACAGGATCCCTCAATTTCCTTTTCATCTGATTCGCCTGGCTCAAGGTTAGTGAACCCACGATCGAGATCATCGCTATTCACGGTCGCACTGACGACGTAATCGTGAGTGACGTTTGTGACACCGATAGTGACCCGACACTGGCCACTCCCGGGTTCGTCTACCCAGTTGAACCCGTGGTCGACTTCGATCTTGTCCTCGAGTTCGGGATGGATGTCGACGTCAGCCTCTATCGCGTCGGCAGAGATGATAGCACTAAAATTCACGACCTCGAACGTATACTGGTCAGTACCTTCGCAGTCATTGAAACTGACCGTGTAGAATCGATTCTCGTCCTCACCGAGCTCGCCCCTCTCAACACTTGGTCCAGCTTTTTCTGCGATCGTCTCACCGTCGTCAGAATAGAGCGTTACCTTCGTCTCAAAGGAGACGTGGTACTCGTCGTCGCTGCTGATTCGTTCGAGTTCCGCGGCAAACTCACACCCGGCCCCGTCCGAGTCGAGTGCGTGATTGAGAACGTCCAGATGCTCTTCTGCTTTATCAGGAAGGATTACATCTGGTTGCTCTTCTGGTTCGGCGTCCTCATCGTCTTCAGCGTCGCCCTGATCTTGATCCTGCTCCTCTTCGCCCTGGATTTCGTATTCCTCTTGATCGGTATCGTTAGTACTGTTGTTCCCATTCAGGCCATCGTTTTCGTCTCGATCCTGATCTTCGATGTCACCACTAGCTTCCTCTTCAGACTCGTCCTCAGCCTCGGAACAGCCAGCGAGTGTCGTAGAGAATATAATTCCAGTACCCGCTAAGACCGATCGTCTATCCATACTGATATTTTTGAGAGCTTATTAATAATATTGGCGAAAATATTGTATATATGTATTATTTTATAATCGTTCTGTGTGCATCCACCTCGTCGTGAACGGCGGGAAGGAGGTCAACAAGACGCCACCAGTCGTATTGAATCGGTCGCCAGCACCCTCGGTCGCGAGCCACAACGAAACGGTGAGTGGTGCCACTGAGACAGCGGATCGCGGCAGCATGAATGCTGCGACCGGATTTGTCCGTAGCCTCCGTCGAACGGCACACCAAACGGGCTGCGCTGCTGGATCTCGCCAAGACACGAGACAGCGCGGTTTCAGCCTCGAGTACCTCACTGCCACCGGTCGTGATAGGCCACTTGTATCTCTCGTGTCCACAAATCGGTCCCAGCGTGGCTTCGTTTCGTTCTCGCCACACCAACGCTATGACCGCCTAGCTCATATCGTGCGACTAGAGACCGCTGCTCGAAGGAACGTATCGCGCGAGGCGGGTACCCTTTCGAGTTAACAGTGCTGTCAGCCCGTTCCTTCGCTACAGGTAGGTCTCGAGGGAGGACTCGAGCTTCGCTGGCTATAATAGAATCTAATACGGAATAGCCAACCCTAGAGCAGGCTATTCTGGGTTTGATTATTCGGCAGGTTACTCCTCGCGATTGCTGCCCGAGCGCCATCGCAGGCGCACCTCATGGGTCGTTCCGTCCTCGTCCTCTCGAGTCCCCTCGGTTACGGAGATGGGCTCCTGTGGCGAGTTGCGCTCGGCGACGGTGGTCTCGTTCACCGAATGCATTCCCTCGACGTTCGTTGGAGACGTCCCCTCGGAGTGATCGGTAAGATCCTCCCGGAGCTGAGAGAGGTACGCCGCCACCTCGTCGCGGTTCATGTCTGCATCCAGCACCGAAGGTTCGATCCGCGTCTCGACAACCTCGCTGGCACGACCGATGATGACTGCGTTGACCACCGCACCCAGCAGCAGGATGACGCCGCTGAAATACAGCCAGGTGACTAACAGGATGATACTCGCGATAAGATTGCCCCCACCTCCGCTCAGGGATGCATACACCTGGAACAGCACCTGTAGGACCGCCCAGCCGACGGCCCCGACAATCGTTCCTGGGAGCACGTCCCGTGGCTCGACGTCGATCTCTGGAAACAGGTAATACATCGGGAAGAACGCGATAACGAGCCCGACGACGAGCAGCAGGGGGACCGCAAACTCGATGAACGGGACAAACGAGAAGAACGCGACCACGCTGGTGGCGACGACCATCGCGATGATCCCCAGCGTGAGAGTGATCAGCATCAGCAGTCCGTTTTTGATTTGGCCGACGAACGACTCCTGCGTGGTCGTCTCGTAAATCTCCGAGAAGGCGGTGTCAATCCCGCGGAACACCTTGAGCGCCCCCCAGACGAGCGTGAGAATCCCGATGATGGACGCGCTGACGGTCGATCCGGCGCCGGCGCCTGACTGTTGTTCGATCATCACCTCGATAACCCCGCCGACCGACTGAGAGACGTTGCTGGTAGCGAGCTCGATGACCCGCTGCTGCAGTCCGGGATCAACGAACGATACCGCGAGGAGGAAGAACATGACCAGCGGAACGAGCGAGATGAACGCGCTGTAGGCGATACTCCCGGCAAGGAAGGTGATGTTCTTCTCGCTAAAAACGGTCTTGACTACCTTCGCCTGCGACACAGCCGACTCGGTATTCATGGTTTCCGTATCACAGTCCGGACAATTAGTCCATGGGCTTGGATGCAGTCCACCTTCCATGGGCAACGGCCGTCTTCAGGGCCTTCAGGTGGACTTCCTGTCTGTCAGAAATCACTTTCATTTCAGTGTCAACCGCATCGAGCTCCGGAACTGTTCTCCGTGGACAGCCGTCGTCTCCCGTTAGGTATTCGAAGCCGTCGCTACTCTGTGACTGCCGAGACTGCTCGAGCGGGGACACCCACAGCTACCGAACCGACATTACACCCGCCAGCATGATGGTCACTGGTGTCGTAGCGGGGGTGTCTCGATCTCTCGAGGTGGGTTCACCAGGTCGTGTCCATGGTCATCCGAAGACGTCAGCTGTCTTCGGAGGCCGTCTCGCTCGTGATCGCCTTCGCATCGGTGCTCGAGTCAGTCGGGACCGCGGTGCTCGAGTCCGGACCGATATGTGAGTTAATTCCCGTACTGGCACTCGGCGCCGTCGTCTCACCGGGTATCTCGGCGTCTCTCGGAAGGATCACCCGGCGCTCGGTGTACTCGAGGCTGTTCTTCCGTTGCGTGCGTTTGCGGACCGCGAGGCGGTGTTTGGAGAGTTCGAGGACCGCGTCGATCGTCCTCGAGACGAGTTTCTTCGCGTAGGTTTCGCTGATACCGTCTTCCTGTCGGCGGATCCAGTGTTTCAGGTCGGAGGCGGTGACGTACTCGTCGATGGATTTGCAGCCGTCCATCCAGGGATCGTCGCCGACGGTCGGGTCAGTTCTAGCCTGCCAGAGTTTCGCGGCCAATCGCGTCGGGAGGGAGTTGGCGGTCGATCGGCGCATGTCCGCATCCATCCGCGCGAGTTGCTGGATCGGCAGGAGGTCTCCGTGGGCGAGGGCAACGGTGTCGGTTCCGTCCAGGGGATCGCTCGAGTCGGGGACGCGGTAGTACGGGCGTCCGTCGTCTTTGGTGAACTTCTCGAGGCGATCGCCGGCGATCCGGATCTCGTGGGGGGTGACGGTGTCCGTTCGGAGGTGAGCTCCCTTCTCGAGTTCGCGAGACTGGAGTTCCCGGACGCGGTCCTTGTTGGCGGCCGCTTTCCTGAGTGCGGCCTCGGCGGCGCGGTTCGTCTCGGTCGCCCGGGACTCGCACTCGGTCAATCGGTGCTCGAGATCAGTGATTCTGCCGTCCTTTTGATCGCACTCCTCTTCGAGGGCTGCGATGCGCTCGTTCTTCCGATCGCACTCCGCCTCGAGATCGGTGACGCGGTCCTCGAGGGCCGTCACGTGATCGCGGAGCGCCTCGAGTTCGCGCACGAGGGGCTGCTGGTCGCTCGAGTCACTCCCCATCGCGATCACCCTGCTCGTGTGTTGGGTCGTCAGCGCGTTCGACGTCGTCGACGGTCCCCGGAGCTGGTCCACGGTAGGTCGTCGTGAGCGAGTCACAGCCGATGACCGTCGGGGGATCACCGTCGTCCGACCGCTCGGGAAGCATCACCCCCGATCCGAACAGCTCGAGGCCGACGCGCATCGCTTCCGCATCGATCTCTCGGAGTCGGCGTGTCGTTTCGCGGTACGTCTCGTCGTCGATCGCGAGCTCGGTGGTCTCGTCGGCAGTTCGGACGTCCGTGAGGATACTTCGGGTTAGTTCGGTGATCGACTCGAGGCGTTCGCGGATGGAGTCGTCAGTGATCTTGCCATCGCTGGCTCGAGCGGTCGGCGTCGATGCGTGTGGTCGGTCGGGGCTTTCAAGACCCCGCGAATCGTCGTTTGACATGGCTTCCGTAGGGAGGTTACGGGAGCTTCTCGCGGACTCGGTGCCGCAAACACCGATCCGCTATTCTGTAACTCTGAAACCGAGAGAGTCACGTAGAGCTTCCGTACACGGTACGATGCACTCCCCTGACATAAATCTTGACTACATATGGCGTTTGGTTAAGACTGCAAATGGTGTTTTACCCCCTCGAGATGCTACTGGTTTTTCTGTGCTGCTGGCGGTGTATCGCGAATATATGGTCGAGCGGGTCCCATGGATGGCTCCTGTTGATTACGAGATTCTGCTCTTCTTCGACGAGCACCATATCCAAGTTTCTCCAAAAGTGATTGCAGCGAACATCGACTACGATCGTCAGTATGTGGGTAAGCGATGTGGGACACTCGCTGATGCAGATCTTCTGGAATCCGTTGGTACCGGCCTCTATCAGCTCACGGATACCGGGCACGCATATCTCGAGGGCCAACTCGACGTGAGCGAACTCGAGATTGACGAGTAGTTTGATCGGACTTCGACTGCGTTACTCGTTTTGATTGCTACTACTCAGAAAGCCCCGCCCGCGGTGGCTTGGTCGATCACTTCAAACCGATACCGGTTGAAAGAGATAGCCCCATTCGTATTAGCCGATCTCCGCTGAAGTGATCGTATGGGCCTCCGAAAGCGCCTTGGGTTACGGCTGCACCGGGCACTGCTTTACTGGGGGCTCCTAGACCATCCGCGCAGTCATGAATACGTGAAAGAGCGGTACACGCCCCTCGGTGGGGTACGGGAGTCGGATTCCCTGGACGAAAATAACGGCTCTGGAGAGCGATGAAAATTGAAGCACTATGTTATCCCATCATTCGAGAGATGGTTCCCGATCAGTTCCGCAGTAGCTTGCGAGTCTACCACTCGTCGTCGATCGCACGACGGTAACACTGTTCCGCTTGTTCAGCGACGGTATCCCAGTCATATTGTTGGGCTCGGGCCGTGGGTTCCGTGTTCGGCCGCTCGCCAGTGAGGGCTCGCTCGAGTACTGCTGCGAGGTCGTCGGCGGTCGGAGACGCGAGGAAGCCCGCGTCACCGATGACCTCGGAGGCAGCTGATTCGGGATGCTCCGCTGCGATAACGGTACAGTCCGCGGCCATCGCCTCCGCGAACGTGATCCCGAAGCCTTCGCGGGTCGAAGGCGAGGCGAAGACGTCCGCCGCGCGCATGTGGGCGAGTACGTCGTCGTACTCCTCTAAAAATCCGAGCATCGTCACGCGGTCGGCGTGCTCGAGGGCTTGGGCTTGTTTCTCGAGGCGATCGCGTTCTGGCCCATCACCGATGATGCCGAGGGTCGCGTCGGGGACAGTGTGTGCAATTTTGTCGAAGGCCTCGAGGAGCAGATCGACGTGCTTGTCCTTGATCAGGCGGCCCGCGTAGAGGACGGTGAAGCCATCACTTGTCGGCTCTGTCGATTCGATCTGGTTCACGTCGATTCCGTTCGGGACGACCTCGATCCGATCCCGGGACGGGCCGATTTCGGTGAGTCGATCGGCGGTGACGCTCGAGACGGCGATCGGATAGTGTGGCGTTTTGGCCGTGAGTCGCTCGATGCCCTTGCCAAAGGGAGCAAGCCGACCGAGGTAATCATCCCAGTAGTCGAGCCAGACTTCGTGCCAAGTTGTGATTAGCGGCGTGTCGGTTCCGAGGGTGGTGAGCTTCGAGGCGAGGACGGGAAAGTAAGGAAAGAGAGATGCGACGATGATATCGTGATCGTCGACGTTTCGTCGGAGATGTGGGAGTAACCGAGCGGAGAAGTCAATCGCTTCCGTGATCGATCGGCGTTCGTCCTCGTAGAGCTCTTGCGCCGGTGCGACGCCGTAGAGTGTCATCCCTTCATAGTCCATCACCTGTGGACCGTCCCAGAAGTGGCGGCCGTAAATCGTGACATCGTGCCCCTCTGCTGCAAGGCGAGTGCCGATTTCGTGGATGCGCTTTTCCGCACCGCCTTTCACGAAAGGAAAAACAACGTTCGTCACGAAACCGATATCCATCGATGACAGGTAGGCGAACGGGTGCTAATGACCTTACGGTATGACATCGGTGTGTTGTCTCGAAGTCTAAAATTATAACACCCTCCCACCAGTTCTCACGAGTAATGAGTATAGAGCCGGACAATGTGATCTTGCTTTCGGCGGACGCCCTCCGGGCGGATCATCTCTCCTGTTATGGCTATCATCGGGATACCTCACCCGTGTTAGATGAGTTCGCCGAAGAGTCGATTCGGTTTACCCAGGCCTATAGCGCGAGTTCTCACACCCGCGAAGCAGTCCCCGCATTACTCACTGGCGAGTATCCCGACGTCGCCATCGACGCGAATTATCGGCTCGTGGCGGACACGATCGCGTCTCGGCTTTCGGAGGCAGGGTTCAAGACTGGTGGTTTCCACTCGAATCCGTTCGTCTCGAGAGCATATGGCTTCGATCAGGGATTCGACGAGTTCGATGACGACCTCCACTTCGGGCAGCACAAGCTTGTTGCGCTAGCCCAGCGAGCATTGGATAAGTTGCGGAATCGGCACTATGCTCGAGCGGAAGAGATCAACGATCGGTCTCTCTCGTGGGTTGATTCGTTGGCTTCTAACGACTCGTTCTTCCTCTGGAATCACTACATGGATACGCACGGTCCATACGAACCACCGGAAGACTACCAGCGGCTGTACTGTCAGGAGACGGTTTCGGATAGCAAAGCTCAATCACTCTACCAGCGTGCGATCAAGGACCCGGATTCGATTACGGATGAAGAACGCCAACTGTTGATCGATCTGTACGACGCCGAAATCCGGTACAACGACGAACGGATCGGAGAGTTTCTGGAATCGCTTCGAAAGCGGAATCTGCTCGAGGATTCGTTGCTGATTGTTACAGCTGATCATGGCGACGCCTTTGGGGAACACGGCTATTACGAGCACCCACGATACCTGCACGACGAGATTACGCATGTGCCGCTGTTCGTCCGTCCACCGGGTGGCGTTGACGGCTCAGAGGTGGCGTCACCGACGAGTACACTAGACGTTGCTGCGACACTCGAGGACGTAGTCGGTGCTACTACGCAGAGTGAGGGACAGTCATTGCTCGAGTTAGGCGGTAAGAGCGATACGGTCGATCGAACAGTATTTCTCCAAGCACGTGGCGAAGATGAGCATAGCCACCTCCGTCGGTACGCGCTTCGGACGGCTGATGGCGCATGTTTCTGCGAACGCGATCGAGAGAACGACATACTCGAGTTTACGTCGTGTACGAGTCGGTCACATCGCGAGGAACTTGAGGCCCATATTGCGGAGCGGGTTCGACGCGAAAACGGTGAAGCAGCGGCAGATGACGGCGAAGTAGACGACGAAATCGAACGACGATTGAGTGCGCTCGGATATAAAGAGTAAATCATGAGAATTGCGATGATTCAAGACGACTGGTGGCCACGAACCGGTGGCGGTCCAGTCCACGTCAAGGAGCTTTCAGTAGCGCTCGCTGATCAATTCGGCCATACGATCGACATCTATACGCGGGCGTTAGACATGGACGGGCAAGCCCACACCAACACGGAGACGTTCGCCAATGGCAACGTGAGAGTGCATCGGTTGAAGCCATCGACGGAGTACTGGAACCCGATCGGTCGCGTCTCGTCCCTCGTGACACCGCTTCCACACCTTGTCACGGAAGATTTCGATATCGTTCACGGTCACACGTTCTTACCAGCAGTCCCGACGCGGACGGCAGGGGCAGTAACCGATGCAGCAACCGTCTTTACAGTTCACGGGACAGCACTGACATCCGGCGTCGGTCGCGATGAGTCTGCTCTGTCCCACGTTAAGCGTCGTCTCGAGCGGCTATTCATCCTCAACTTCGATTACGATCACGTCATCTCGGTCAATACCGAACATCTCGACCTGCTCGGCGACCACCACACGGATCTCTCCTGCGTTCCGAACGGCGTCAACCTCGAGCGATTCGACGTCGATGTCGAGCAGCGTGATGAAATCCTGTTCCTTGGCCGTCTCGCACCCAAAAAACGGGTGAGTGATCTTATCGAGGCCTTCGATCGAATCGCAGACGAAATTCCGGACACGGACCTCGTTATCGTCGGTACTGGACCGAAGAGTGACGAACTGAAAGCGCAGGCGAAGCAACTGGGTATCGACGATCGCGTTCACTTCGAAGGGCGGGTCTCCGACGAGGCGATCCCTCGGTACTATCGGCGTGCCAGCCTGTTCGTGTTACCCTCCGTGTGGGAGGGGCACCCGCTGACGCTGCTTGAGGCATGGGCGGCCGAGGTGCCAGTCATCACGAGCGATGTCGAGGGAATCGCCGAGTTCGTCGACCACGAGGAAACGGGTTACCTCGTTCCGCCGAAGTCGCCGGCCGAGCTCGGCGACGCGATGCAGTACGCGCTGTCGAACCCGGAGGCACGGCAAGAGTGGGCTGCGAACGCCTACGACCTCGTGCAAGCTGAGTACTCGTGGGAAGGGGTGGCCGAACGGACGAACCGCATCTACGAGCGGATCGCGTCGACACGCTGAGCGCAGGATTCGTTTTCTCACTCCATATAGCCGAGATCGGCGAGTCGATCTTCGACGCCCGACATATCCGCATCGGACTGCTCGTTCACGTATCCCGCCGCGAGTTCATCCCAGTCCGCGTACTCGATCTCATTGATGTCCCCGAGCAGGACTTCGCCGTCCGTGTTCGTATCCACAGGAATCCCGAGTGCCGCTGCGACAGTCGGTGCAATATCGTAGATTTCGGCGTGATCGTCGCAGATCAGGTCGCGGTTCGATAGGAGGATCCCATCCGGCTTGTGGTTCTTGTGAGGATAGCGCCGGAACGTATCGAGGATAGAGCCGCTCACATCGTACTGGTAGTCCCGCGGGACGAGGACGATATCCGGTGCGTCCTCAAGGTGTTTCCCTTCGTAGACGTCTTCGCGGGGGCGGACTGCCTCAAAGACCAGCTCGCCGTTGGGATCACGGACCTGCTCGAGTTTTTTGATGAGTTCGGTGCGCGTCTCCTCGTACTCCGACTGCGGAATCTGGCCGTCCGGATCGCGGTCCTGGACGTTCAGGTGTACACCGAGACTGTTGAAATACAGTTGGAACGCCTCTGAATTGGCGTGATCGACGACCTGATTCTGCGCGGCTACGAGCGCATCTTCGGGAAAAAACCGCTCGACCGCTCCTGCGAGCCCGACTGTGGAGAGACCACGGTGGACACGGTGTGGAGAAAGGCCGACTTTCGAGAGAACGTTCGCGGTGGTTCCGACTGCGCTCTCGAGTGGACTAGTGCTATTGTTCTCGTTGTCTTTCCCCTTCAGAGCATCCTTCTGCTGTCGGAAGTACTGCGCATCGCCCGTCGCCGTCTCACAATATCCCTGTTCGGCCAGCCACGAATTGACGTAAAACGTCCACTCGTAGTCGCCCATCCCGTGATCCGATGCAATGAAAACAGATGGATCGTCGCCGCCGAGTTCAATAATATCGCCGACAAACTCGTCGACCTTCTCGAGGACCTGACGAATCTCGTCTCGGTCGTCGAGATCGTGGAAGATCGAGTCGGTGACCTGGAACTGGACGGCCATCAGGTCCCAGTCGTAGCGTTCGTCGAGGAAGTAGGCCATGTCTCGGCGGTGACGGGCGACATCGACGTATTCGCTGACAGTGTCGTCGTCAGTTCCGTACTCGGGGTAGATAACGTACTCGTCGTACTCTGCTTCGTACTCCTCTCTCAGGTGTCCCGGATGGAACGATACATCTTCTTGAGCGAGATATCCAGGCACGACTGCTCCATTTTCCATCTCTGGTACTGGGTGTGTGACAGGATAGTTGATGACTACTGAGGTGAGATCATGAGGGTCAGCTGCCTCGAATAGGTACGGAGAATCGACGTCAGAGCGTTCGATGAGTCGCTTCTCATTGCCATCCCGAGTGAAGAAGTCGAAAACACCGTGCTTGCCGGGGTTTCGGCCAGAGAGGAGAGACGGCCAAGCACATGGTGTCCAAGGAGGATGAGTACTTTTGAGATCTGAAGATTCTCCACTGTCAACAAGACTACTGAGAGTTTGGAGGCTGCTATCGTTGATCCAGTTGTCGATCTCGTCCCAGTCCAGTCCGTCAAGACCAACAAGGATCGTCGGTGACTTTTCCGTCATTCCTGCGTGTCTTGTATCACTGAACGGTAAATCTCTTTATACTCTTTCGCCGCAGCCTCTCCGGAGAAATTCTCGCGAACACGTTTGTACGCTCGATCACCCAATCGTTCTGCTTGTCTACTATCCGAGAGAACCAATCGCAGTTTCTCCCCGAGTTCCGTGGGCGAACGCGGTTCTACATAGGAATGGTTCTCGCCGAGAGCCTCACGGAATGGCGGGATATCAGTGGCGACGATGGGCTTCCCATGTGCCATCGCTTCAAGCATACTGATACTAAATCCTTCCGAGATTGACGGTAGCGCAACAACATTCGCGTGGTGATAGACGGACTGGGGGTTCTTGACGAACCCGACGAATGCAACATTGTCTGCGACGCCTCGATCCTCCGCTATCTCTTGGATTACCTTTTTCGGGGCCCTTGTCCCGTCAACACCAATTTTGCACGGGGATGTTCCTCCAGAACATGTGGTAAAGCTTCGATCAGATCTTCTCGGCGCTTTTTCGGGTCGTATCGAGCAACATTCACGATAAGCTGTGCATCTCTGTCGATATCCGTCGTCCACTCAAGGTCGTTCCACGTGACAGCGCCGGTCTGTCGGACCTGCTCTACGTCAATACAGTTGTGTGCTACCTCTGTCTGCGCCCACCGTTTGTACACTGTCGGTAGCGATTGTTTCACAGCGTCAGACACGCACACGTTAGCATCTGCAAATGGACTCGTGAGAAGATCCGGCACTTTTGCCGTCATAGGCCGATTGTTATACGACGTGTGGACTGTCGAAACGACAGGTGTCTGGGTAAGTTTACCAACAACTCTCCCGATTGCACCACCTGTCACCATGTGTGTATGTATGAGATCGTAGTTATGTTTCTGCAAGTGCTGTTGGAGAGACATAACAGATTTTACCGAGAGCGGATTATCACCTAATCGGTGAACATTGATCTCGTGCTGTTCAAACTCTGGAACAAGTTCGTCCTTTCCCCCTAAATATGCTATTTCAATATTAATCTTATCGCGCAGATGTTTCGTGATATTCAGTATTACTTGTGGTGTTCCGGCAGCTCCTAGTTGTCCAGATAACATCAGTACCCGTTCCGGCTTTTGGATCATTTTGTCTGATTGTACCATGATTTAGATTTCATAGTATATCTGTAGTATACAACCCGATCTAACATTTTCGATTCGTAATGCATGAACCGCTACAAGAACCTGAGACTGATAACATTTCCGCTAATACTGACAGACTCCAGAAAATGTCGGTAAGCACATATTGTGTTGCTGGTCTATCAGGATTCGGATCCTCCTTCGGTAGCAATCAGATTTTCGCTCATTACTCAGATTGCGTAATCGGCCAGTATCTATAGATATCCTAGATCCTCTAGTTGCTGCCTACTATGCTCGGAAAGTTCGACTTGCTTCTCGCCAGTCGGATCAAGCGGCAACCCTTCATCATCTGCGATTTCAAGCAACCTCTCTGTGACTCCACTGCAGAGGTCCGTATCGTCTGAATCCTCCTCGCTTCCAACGTTAACTGTCCGGGCTTCGCCGTCGTGAGGGTCTATGAGTTTGTATTTGTTCGTCCGAACCATACGAAGTCGCCGATTAATGAGTTTTCGAACGTCCGTTTTTTCCCGGCGATTGCCGAGGCTTAAGTCCCGGTCTGGTGGATGGAGATACGTTGCACACACGTGCTCTCGCTCGCCGTCCTCATACAGCGAGTTTGAGGATACCGTCTCGTCAGGAGGGATAGTACAGTCAGCCAGTGAGAGAATTGTTGGATAGAGGTCACGAAGTTCGATAAGTGAGTCGGTTTCGGTAACGGTGTTCTCTTGGGGAGTACGGACAATCAGCGGAATCTGAACTAACGTGTCGTGAAGACCGTACTGATGGTCCATCAGCCCGTGATCGCCAATATTTTCACCGTGATCGCCGGCGACAATGACTGCAGTGTCCTTTGATAACCCCGTTTCATCAAGCGTATCGAGAATCTGTCCGAGGAGTTTATCAGTGTATACGAGCTCCGCCTTGTAGAGTCCACGGAGGGCTTCAAATTCAGCGGTTCCCATCTTAACTTCGTCGAAGAGGTATTTCCAGGGATCTTGGTTGACGGTCTTTGTCCCCCCTATATCTGAGACATACTGGGCTGCCAGTTCATCCGGTGGGTTGTATTCTAAGTGTGGTTCAAGAAAGTTGACAAAGTAGAAGAAGGGCTCAGCATCGTTGGTGTGCTTTTGAAGCCATCGTGAGGTACGAGTAGCTGTCAGCTGACCTCCCTTGTCAGATCGACCTGACAGGAATTTCGCATACAGCGTGTTAAGGATGGTCTTTGGTACGTTCCTTACAGAGAGATTGTCGACAAGAGCTAATAGTTGCTCATTGAAGCTATCTTTCCCGAAGGCAGCGGAGATGTCGTCGCCGTTCCAGAAGAGGTCCCACTTCATTGACAATGCGTCAAACCCTACGTCGAACCCAAACTCAGGGCTGATCCATGGGTTCCCAGAAATACCGACCGTTCGATAGCCACTGTCACTCAGCGCGGCTGGTAGGGGTGTCACAGATGGGTCAAACGTCGGCGAGTCGTAGTGTGCGCCGTGGTCGTGCGATCGCTGTCCCGTAAACATAGATGCGTGGGAAGGGAGTGTCCATGGTGAGGTCGAGAATACCGACGAGAAATACTCGCCAGACTCCGCTAATCGCTTCAGTGCTGGCAACTCGTCTGCTTCAATCATCTCTGAGACAATGTCAGCACGAGCAGTATCAAAAATTACAAACAAAATATTTGATCGCATATTATTGCTAGCTCTAACGGAAGTTATAAAGCTTGTGAAGATACCTGTTTAGCTCTGACAACCAGTTTAGCTCTGGGGATCTATTTAAATCTGATATTTACAGATCGAATAACCTAACAGTTCGCGTAATCTCTGCAAGAGAAAGAGTAACTTTTTAACTATCTATGCCACTGGATAGGTTATGGTTTCGGCGTCTTGGCGGCGAATTTTTCGCCTTCTTCCTCTTCTGGCAAGTTCGATCTGGTCAGTGTTTCATCCTGGACTTTGGCCGGTGCTCCCTGCGGGCTTTTTAGCGACTCTTCTTCTGCTGCTGTACGATAACGATCGACTGAGTCTGAGGAGCGTCGTGACTGAATCAATCGCGGCTGGATTAGTATACCGCGCCACAATTTGGATAGCGACTCCTTCGATGATCGGCATGGATCCCGACAAATATGCTGTCGCGATCAGTGTTGTCTCAGATGAAGGAATCGGAGCAATCTCTGATTTGGGGTTTTATGGGTCTACCCCCATCTACCATATTATTCATGTTATCGTGATGGACGTGTCTGGACTAAGTCCTGCAACGACTCTTCAATTGACCTCAACAGTTCTCTACGCGATCGTCCCTGTAGTCACAGTCGCGCATCTAACGACAGTTCTCAGCGGACACCGAGCAGCAAAACTTGGGTCCATCCTCGCAGCAGCTGGAGGGTCTACTATTGTCTATTCTACCCTTACGATACCACAAAGTACGATGCTAATTCTATGGTATCTTGTTGCATCAATCCTGATTATAGGCCAGCATAATCTATTAAGAACGCTGCTTTTGGTCATCTTCCTTGCGATTATGGCCGGTCTCCATAAGCTCGGAGCATTACTTCCCCTCGGGGGAATCACCGCAATAGCAGTAATTTATCTCATCGGCATCATACGTGACAGTCGTGCGCTAACTATGCGTCATCTGGGCCACTATTTCCTCATTTCGGGCCTGATATTTGGAGTTCAAATGGTATGGTTGACAGCTTGGATTAAAGGTACCATCGCAAAACTTATCTATATTGTATCTGGTAGCACAATCGAACCAACAGTTGATACACCTGCGGCAACAACAATTGACGGATTAGATAGCCTCATTTTTGAGCATGGATCCTGGATGGTTTTAATGTTGGCTGCAGGAATTGCGGGCATCTGGCTGTTCTATACACAATCAGACCGGAAGACTGCCGGTTTATTAGGGATTGTCGGCACGTCTACTTTAATCATCATCGGAGCTATTGCATCCCCGTTTAGTCTTTCTGTGGAACGGGCGATTGGAATTGGAGAGCCCTTTTTTATCATATTAGCAGTAATCGGCGCCGTCATTCTTTCAAAGCAGACAAACCGCTCAGTGGCACCAGTTATCGTTGCTCTATTGCTGATCACGCAACTCGTGGGTGCTGGTGCAGTCCCAGATCACCCCGTCGAAGTACAGGAATATCTCACTGATGACGAGGTTAACGCGAAGCAATGGGCGAATGCACATCTTGATCAAGAAATATACGGGAACTATTTTATCGCTCAAGAGATAACTGATTTTGAAGGTGAACGTGCCACACACAAAACGGGAGAAGGTGGAGGGTTTCCGGAGGGGTGGTCACCTGCCAGTGAGTATCTTGTAACGGGGAACCTCTCCGGAGCAGATGGATGCTTCTTCCTACGGAAAGGTCAAGACAAGGTCCAGTACAATGGATTGCATCAGCTGACATACGACCCCATCACCCGGTTGGAACATTCTAATCGGTCGGCTGTTTTCGAGAATTCAGACGTAGTAATTTACTGTTGAGTACTGATCAATGTTGACCTATATATTAAAACCTGAGGCTAAAAATCCGGTCAATTTATAGATTTAGTCATGCCCTCCATTATATCGAATATAGTTGGTGGGAACCACCTAATGATATAATAACTACATTCTGGTGTTATAGTAAATTAATAACCTACTTGACTATGCACATTTTTATAGAATCATATGAAGAACGTTATTTTAGTCACGATTGATTGTCTTCGGTATGACCGGTGTGGATTTAACGGGCACCATCGAAATACGACCCCTAGTTTAGATTCACTAACCGATTCGTACTTTTTCGACAATGCATACTCAACTGGGCCATATACGACGGAATCGTTCCCGGGAATATTAGCAGGGCAGCACTCTCATAATGGCGCACAATATGGAGATCATCCTGCTTGGAAAGCTCTTCCCGGTGATTCCACGACGATCGCAAGCCACCTTTCTAAGCAGTGATATCAGACAAATGCCATAATCTCTAACCCGGCACTGTCTAGATAAGAGAAACCGCAATACGGGAAGGTGATGAAGTGACGGTATCGGCTGTAAAATCATCATATTGGATCTGATATAGGGGACTCTGTTCCACGAGCAGCGACAATTCGGCTGCTTCAGCAAATTTCTCATAAGCAGTGTCAATCTCAGATTTCACCGGTAATGCTGTAGCAGGCTCTGAAACACTGCTATACGTCGGGATCGAGTAACTAGACAGTGCCACAACCTATAATCCGTATTCCTTAGCGTATGTCCTATATCGATACAAACAGTATCGGTCATCATGGCCGACAACGCGAGCGAAAACTATCACTTCGTTAGCTATTGACGAAATTGATGACCGAGAGTCTAGTTCACCGTTCTTCCTCTGGACACATTACATGGATTTGCATGCGCCTATTCATCCGGGTTCTGCATCGGAATTGGATGATATCGGGACCATCAAATCTCTGTTTTATGATGCTGGGCGAGCTGCCCGGAATCATGTTCCCTACGACCGGCTTTATGACGGGGCTCTTCGTTACGTCGATAAAAATATCGGGAAACTCATTGAACATTTAAAAGACAACAATATCTGGGGTGAAACTACGCTTATTGTTACTGGAGACCACGGAGAGGCACTTTACGACCGGCAAGGCGTATACGGTCATCCCCGGCACTATCATTATGACGAATTATTGCATGTGCCACTTTTGATCAATATTCCTGGTGAGAATGGTCGACGGATCTCTGCACCTGTTTCATTAGCTTGGCTGCACGAGCTAGTTTCTGATGCTGTTAACATTGAGCGAGGAGAATTCCCCTCTAAGAGCGGTTCTAGAGATCTATTTCAGGAACCGGCATCGAAGCCGATTGTTTCTGATACGCTTGATGAGGAAGGGCATACGGTCTCAGTGAGAGACGAGCAAACGAAATATATTGTCAATGAGCTAACCCCAGGTGGTGATATTGAATGGGATTATGCTAATGCTCACAGATCATATCTCTATAATAAGGACCGGGGAGAACGTAATCCTATAGATAGAGAATCCAATTTTCTTGAATTAGCCGAGTCTCTGGTAACATTACCATCAACTTTGCCACGAGTAGATGGCGACTTTGATGACGATGTCGAAGACCGATTGCGCGACCTAGGATATAAAATGTAATTTCTAACGGGACACGCTGGCGAAACCACCAGCGATGCTCTTGGTGAGTTCCTCAAACTCCTTTACGGCCTTGATCTGCGCGTCAAGGCCGTCTACCTTGATCGAGGATTTCTACAACAGCACTGGTCTTGAACTGCTGTACGCGTACAATTACGCCTACAGTATGCCAATTATCAAGTGGGTGAGGCGATTCAAGACGAACTCAGCAGAGGCTGAGTCGCGTGATTGAACACGAACTCGCTGGGCGGGTAATATTCCCTGTGTTCATCGACTGTGTCTACCAGCGAGGAACGATACGACGAGTATGGGGTGGCGCGTCACGGCTACGCCGTTGACGCGCCGTTCATCGACCCACTACAGGATCGAGAACACTATCGCAAGCGCTTCAGCATCGAGTCAAGCTATTGATTAGCCAAGCAGAACCTTGCTCTCACCAGTTCTCGGAATGCCGGGCTTCGGTTATTGATGTTTGTCGTGAGTTTGTTGCTGCAGAACGTCTGGCGATACCTTCATTGGATGTACGTGGCGGCGCCCCGCCGTGGGGGCGCCGCCTCTGGAAGTGGCCGTTCACGGAGTTCTATGAGATGATGGTTTGTGCTGCCTGGACAGCCCCCGGTATGCGCAGAGCAGTCCCAGCGAATCAACCACTCGACGACCGGTTCTTCCCGTAGCTGTCCCTAAATTGGGGCAGCGGTCGTGAGTGGCAACATTGTCGCGTCGGCGGTGATCCGCCGCTGACAGCGACTGACCGACGTCAGACATTACAGACGTAGATTCAGCGCCTACTGGAGGAGATCATAAGCCTCTCAATGTGATCGACTGAATATGATTCTACATCAATCCCATAATACAATTAGAGTGAATTGCTGATCATACTCTGAAGCGCTTCAACTTGTTTTTGTTTAGCTTTCTTTAGCAAGTTTTGATTGACTGAAACGGGCTCGTCCTGGATATCCTCATCGAGGACTTTCTCGAAGAGAGCTCCTCTCGGCGTATCGAACCAGAACTGTGCACGGTTTCCGTAGACAAGTGTCGGCACACAGGCGTGGATCCGATCGGAGTGTGTAACCCGCGTGTTTGCATACAAGAACAGATAATCTCGAATCGAATCGGATACGAATACGTCATCCTTGTTGAACAAGTTCCATTGAGATTTCATTTTCTTGATTTTCTGCCAGAGGTTCCCGTAGGGTTGCTCAAACGGATAATGGTCCGTATGGACTACTCTTCTATTGGACACGATCTTAGGAGTAGTTTGTTTATCGAAGGTTGCAACATCATACTCGTCGGTAGCGGTCGGCGGGTCATACCACTCATTGATGAAGAACGCACAGTCAATCCCATCATGGGCATGCGGTACGTCGTCGCTGTATGACTCGTACGCGTCCCTATCTCGAGTTATTAACCCTGCTGGCTCTACTTCATTGATAAATTGCTTGACATATCGCTGGGTTTCGCGATCGTAATCTCCACCTCCAGCTCCTAACAGAACGAGCGGGGTGTCATCCTCTACAAGCTTTTCGAATACTGGATAGTACTTTTCCAATACGTGTTCGTATAGAATACAGCCCGGGAGAACCGCTATGTCAACATCCACTAATTCACCAATGTTGACGGTATTCTGGAGTGGAGTATGGCTAGAATGTCGATACAACTCTCCATACGCCGATTCATCCCGGCCAGAAAAGACGTTCGGCAGGAGTCCTTTCGTCTTACGACCTCCAACTAAATTTGGGTGACCACTCGCTTCGATGATCTCTGCATCGGGGAATGCACGCTCGATAGCTGCCCTTGCTCCTTTATCGATAAATCCATTTCCAATATTTGCGATCCAGGTTCGCAATAGTAGAATTTGCATACGTGTCTTGAAATTCGGAAGGTAAATAACCTTTTTGACATACGCGAAGTAGTCATATTTATGGTTTAATATTTATATGTCGAATCGCTATATGTTTCCCTGTAGACTCTTAATGAGTTTTGAAACAAGTTCTCGGTCCTCGTCCGAGATGCCTCCAGTAATCCACAGCATGAGAACACCCATGCCTCCAGATATCATCCCAATAGCACTCAAAGTGATTATTTCTACTACCATATGAATGTTAGATGGAATAAAATAAGTCCGAAAGTTACGACTGTGAAACTAACTACAGACATCAGGACCGATTCAATTGAGACCACAAGAATATTGTGCATGAGGTACAGATCAATTGACTTGAGGATATTCATAGCAGTATACCCGAGAAGCGATGCTGTGGCGGCCCCTACTAACCCGTATTTGGGTATCAGCACGATATTGAGGACGAAATTGATTGAAACTGCGATAGTATTGTAGATGAGTACTGACTTTGATCGGCCGAATCCGAGCATCGCCTCCCCATTCGGTCCTGTAACTGCATTCAAAAATAGTCCAAGTCCTAAAAGGACTAACAGCGGTTTTATCTCCGCGACTTCGTACTGTTCCCCGAATAGGAATATTAGAAAATCAGGCCGAAGGGCAAGAGCAGCAAATGCGGGCGTTGTCAGCCCTAATATCCATTTTGTAGTTTGCTGGTACATTGGTGCGATGATTGCCTCGTTCCCATCAGCGAGTTGTTCAGTGAGTTTCGGATAAAGGAGAAACCCAAATGCAGACCTAAAGAGGCCGAGAAGTGAAACAATAGTAACTGCAACTTCATATATTGCTACGTGATCAGGACCCTGGTAATACGCAATGAGCATCTTATCGAGATACGATAATAATATGAATATTGAAGACGAAATTAACAACGGAAGACTAAATCGATAGAGCTGAGTTATCTTTGCAGACTGAATGATCTGCGGTCGCCATCCTTCCGCCCATACAAGGTACAATCCAGCCGAGGTTGTAAATAAAGTTGAAACGAAAAATGCGACTGCTACCGACGTGCTTGTGCCGAATACAAAGACTGCAACCCCTGCTAGTATGAGCTTTAATCCTGGTCGAATAATCTTAGATATCCGCACGAAACCCTTTGAGTTCATTTCTCCCCGAAGAATCCCGCCAATCAGTTTCAAGAGAGCAAAAATTGGAATCGTACATAGAAAGATATAGAGTAACAGATCAGGAGTAGCACTCCCAAATAGCTCGTTCTTGATTGTGTCTTTGAAGAGAAGTCCAAGGAATCCAGCGATGCCTCCAAGCGCAACTACAGTAAGAATTGAGACCGTAATGTACGTATCCCGGTATTGCCCGTTCTTTTCAGCTGCGATAAACCGAACGACGCCCTGGTTCAAACCGAAGAGGCAGGGGAGAGATGCAATATTAACGAGTGAGATTCCAAGTACAACTAACCCAAATTGATCAGTAGTGAGATAGCGGGCACCGACAAGGCGAAATAAGAATCCAGAGAACATGCTCAAAACAGTGCCGAGCAAGACAAGAATACCTGCTTGACCGACATCTGCTATATCTTTTGACCCCATCTATGTTTGTCCCATATCCCTTTTCTTTAAAAACCTGTTCGCATTTGAGGCGGTTTAGAAATATGGGGTGATATCTACTAACCACGTGGCGAAACAATGATCAACTGTGTTCGTCACTGTTGACGTACTTGTCGGCGGCTACACAGTGGAGCACAGTATCAATGTTAGCGATGACAACCTCGTCGATTGTCGCCTGCGACGTGAGGTCGCCTTGGAGAAACGTTGTATCGTCGGGGATCAAGTCCTGAGTTCTGTTAGAGACCGGCATCTATAACCTCGAGACGGGCGAGCCGTACAGTTTCAATACAGTTGTCGAGATACTCAACGACGAACTCGGGACCGATATCGAGCCCGAATACGTCGAAAACCCGATTCCCGGTTCGGTGTACATCCACGACACCTGTGCCGATTCGTCGACGATGCGCAAGGCGATCGGGTGGGAACCCGAGATCGACTTCGAGGAGGGACTCCGGCGGGTCTGTGCACAGTACACCGAAGACGACGCAGCGGCCTCGTCCCAGTAATCGGCGAGGGTACTCATCTGTTGCTCCGCCACAGTTCGGTACCCCATGTTCCGTACAAGTAGATCGATTATTGCCAGCTACTGGATCGGCCATCATCGTCACATCCACCATCACTCCAGGGCCGGTGTTCGACACGAAACCTGCAGTGCGCTGCCCGCCTGGTCCGCAGCGGACTCGGGACTGGCCGCCAGCTTGAGCCCCGGAGAGCGGCGTTGGCTGGGACGGCTCGTGGTTCCCCACCGACGGCGACGTAAGCATGGCTGTGTCCCGTCACGATTGCGGTGTCCTGCTCCGTGCGATGGCGCGAGTATCGCGCTGTACGATGGCCTGAGCACTGCGCGTCACGCCCCCATTTGCTCCTATCCGTACTGTCATGACCGAGGCCGCCGAAGTGGCCGAGAGCTATGGTATCAACACGCAATCGACGATCGTACGACAGGAGCGCAGTTCGGAGCAAGCACTGTGAGTGAGACCCGCGGACTGCACAAACGGTATATAAATCGTTTCAGTTGGTATTCTAGACTAGTCCCGTCACCGTGAGAGCGAGGGAATCGGAACGAGCTCGGTTCTGGGGAGCGGTGGACACCAACTGTTCGGGATCCCATCAGGCGCGGACTCGAGAGAGAAAGGACGGAAGAGGCGAGGCGCTGGTCTGCTTTCGGGCCGACGAGCGAACCGAGGACCCCGAGACGCGAGCGTGCTCGACAGCCACGAACGTCGTCGGCTTGATCGCCGCCGCGGGCAACTCGTCGCCAATGGTGAACACGGCAGCGTCCGTAGGCGTCGAACTGGCCGAAGAATGCGGAGCGTGCCGAAACCGAAAAGCGACCGAACGTCGGCTACAGCAACCGACGGAGCGCGCGCAGCGGGAACGTGATGATTGCGATAACGAGGCTGATCGCTTCTTTGAGTATCGATCGTATTGCGTTGATCATACTCAGGATAACGGGAAAGAACGGGTTGTCGATGTGGCCTGCCGACGCAAGCGGCGGGACCGTCTGTCTTCCACCTCGAAGCGTCGAAAGCCGTAAACAGCGACCGCCCTCGGACTCATGGGGCTCACAGACGTCCCGAGACCGTAGCGTTCTCATAGGTGGCTGCTAGTCATAGTGACATGCAGAATAAGCGCGTCCTGATAACGGGTGGGGCAGGGTTTATCGGATCCAATCTGGCAAATCATCTCGCAGCAAATAACGACGTCGTCGTGATCGACGACGAGTACCTCGGCACGTCCGAGAACCTCGAGTCTGCCGTCGACTACCACAATCGGAGCGTCCTCGAGGACGATCTCCCGACGGACGTCGACGTGGTATTCCACCTCGCGGCGCTCTCCTCCTATGCGATGCACGAGGAGAACCCCACCAAGGGAGCCCGCGTCAACGTCGAGGGGTTCGTCAACGTGGTCGAGCAGGCCCGCCAGGACGGCTGTGAGACGGTCGTCTACGCGTCGACGTCCTCGATTTACGGCAGTCGTACCGAGCCCTCGCCAGTCGACATGCCGGTCGCCGTCAACACCGGCTACGAAGCCTCGAAACTCGCCCGCGAGCGCTACGGCGAGTACTTCGCCAATCACTATGATATGAACGTCGCTGGCATGCGCTTCTTCTCGGTCTATCAGGGCTACGGCGGCGCTGAAGAACACAAGGGCGAGTACGCGAACGTGATCGCCCAGTTCGCCGACGACATCGCGAACGGGGAGGCACCGGTGCTGTACGGCGATGGCACGCAGACGCGGGACTTCACCCACGTCACGGATATTGTCCGCGGACTCGAGCAGGCCGCGGACACCCAGCTCACTGGCATCTATAACCTCGGGACGGGCGAGCCGTACAGTTTCAATACGGTTGTCGAGATGCTCAACGACGAACTCGGGACCGATATCGAGCCCGAATACGTCGAAAACCCGATTCCCGATTCGGTGTACGTGCACGACACCTGCGCCGATTCGTCGACGATGCGCGAGGCGACCGGGTGGGCACCCGAGATCGACTTCGAGGAGGGACTCCGGCGGGTCTGTGCACAGTACACCGAGGCCGACGCAGTGACCTCGTCCAACCAGTAGACTGGGCGGCCCGCTCCATCATACCGTCTTTTGTGCAGCACTATTGACCCCGCCGGTACGGCTTGTTACCACCCAGGCTGGCCATGGGTATGGCAAAGTCACGGTACAGTTACTTCATCAGAGCAGACTAGTCAGCTGGTGACTCAGGACGATTCGTGACCTGTAATTCAGAGCCGAACAACGCCTCGGAGAGCGAATACCCAGTGAGGCAGGTTCCCTCACCGACGATCGACCGCTCGAGGGCCGTCTCCTCGAGCGTCACCTCCGGAAAGATCACTGCGTCCTCAACCGTCGTATCGACAAGTGTCGCACCGTCCATCACGTGAACGTTCGGCCCGACCGTCGCGTTCTCGAGTGTCGCACTGTCGGCCACGCACGATTCCCCATCGAGATGCCAGGCAACAGCATCGAGATAGCTCGCCGGCGTGCCGATATCGAACCAGGCACCCTCGAACGTATACGCGTAGGTTGGCTTCCGATCCTGTAGCCACTGGATGAACCAGCCGGGTTCGTCGGGGTTGTTCTCCCCAGCGAGATAGGTTGCCAGCAGCGAAAGCGAGTTCTGCGGGAAGGCATAGCAGGCGATCGAAACGAGCGTGCTCTTGGGATCAGCAGGTTTCTCCTGGAAGTCGACGACGCGCTCGCCCTCGAGTTCGACGAGTCCATAGGATTTCGCCTTTTCGCGTGAACCAACGTCGTAGGCGGCGAGCGTCGGTGCGTCGCGCTCCGCAAAGGTATCGATAAAGTCCGCAATGTCGAAACTGATCAGGTTATCGCCGGCGATGACCAACAGATCGTCATCGATCTCTTCTCGGTCGACGAGTTGCGCCAGTGCACCGACGACGCCGAACTTCTCGTCCTCGCCAACCGTCTCCTCGATCGAGAGCCGTGGCTTGTCGAACTCGCTGTCGGCAAGATACGCCTCGAAGTCATCAGCGAAGCGCTCGTTCGTGCTGATGTAGACGTCGTCGATCCGCGCGTCCACCTCGAGTTCGGCGAGGATCCGGTCGATCACGGTATCCTCACCGATCGGGAGAAACATCTTCGGCCGCTCTTTTGTGAGCGGCCACATCCGCGTCGCATACCCTCCTGCGAGGACAACCGCGTTCATGCCGACTCCCCCTGACAGACACACTCGAGAGAAACCGAGCTAGGGGCGGCTGTGGCAGCCGTGGTCCGATGACCGATCCTTCCTGGAGCGCTACACTGGTAGCGCCCGGTCGCGAAAATCGCGTTCATTGTTACTAGCTATCTAGAGATGACGCAATGAAAGAGATACCGATACTGCGCATCGGTCCGTGCTAGCCGACCGAGTGGCGGTATGGACTCCCGGAACGACGACGAGTGATCGGCGAGTTTGAACCCACACACCACGTTTCATCTTGCGATAGCGAGGAAACCCCGCCGTAAATGGACCCTGCGAACGTCGCATCCGGACAGACCACAGTGGCCGGTACAATGGGAAGACACTCGAGGTCACCAACGAAGCGCTCGGGCGTGCTGACGGAGCCTCGTCGATCCGTGTCTTCACCTCGAGTTCGGCGAAGATCCGGTCGGTCACGGTTTCCTCACCGATCGGGAGGCACATCTTCGGGCGCTCGTTTGTGAGCGGCCACATAAACCATACCCGCGCCTCACGTTGCAGCTTGAGGTATAAAAGCCGACGACAACAGTTTGAGTACACACCACATTTCATGTGTGTTCTACTGAACGAGTGGAGAGTACCGTCTTCGATTCTGCAGACCCATATTAGAAGGTATTTTATGGTATATTAGATTAAGATAGATTCGTATCAGGAGGAAAGCCGAGGAACGAATTGCGACTGCTTCAGCCGATCCAACTGCTCCGGTTTCCGCCCCTGAATGACTCTCTGTGTCTGTGTGGGATCCGCGAGACATATGAAACACATGAGACTCATGAAGCGGGCCTTTCTCACAAATAAGTGGAATGTGCAGAATATGGGCCGTTTCGCGCAAAGTACTCAATAAGCGCTGCTGAAAAGAGGGGGTCAGCCGCCGTCAAATGAGGTTTGGGGAGAGTTCCGTTAGCACAACCTCTCCCCACGCGGTCTACAATCATAACTTAGTCAGCAGGCACAATCTCTCGGTTTCTCGGCTTAACCGAACACGGATGGGTTCCCAACTCATGGTAGCTACTCCTACAGGACTGGGTAAGAGCGCTTCCCTCTCTCCGGTGAGCGAACCGCTACGTGTAGCCCCACTGAACCGGTGATTCGCTGCAATCAGCAGGCATGTGTATCGGTATCGTCTGACAAAGATTTTATACACCACTGTTAAATTGTGCTCTCGTCACCATGCACTCCTGCGATTATTGCGGTGAACCCGTATCAATCGTCGAAACACCTGCTGCACACCCATGTATTGACTCGGACGAACTTCCCGAGATCATCTACGAATGCCAGATAGGGCATCTGTGGACGCCGTCCCGACGCAAGGTGGGATAACTCCGAGCCCCATACCGGGATAGGAGTAATAGCGGTGTAGCCCCGCCAGTAGCCCTGTCATGCCGAGTAGGTTGCAAACCAGCAAATATCCCACCCTGCGGGACAGGAAGCCTTGGCGTCGTCGGGCTGCGCCCGACTGCTTGAGGGAGCAAAGCTCCCTCTCCGTTTACGCCAGGGAGGAGATCGCCACTAACGAGCTATTCATCGAAAAGGGACCTGCCTGTGGGAGCTACGACGTTGAACGGGTACCCCTTATTGGGTGCGGAAGTTCATTCAGATGGTTGTGGACCAATCTGAGAAGAGGTTCGATTTGGTCCCACTCTTGACCTTTGGTTATCGTGTGCTCGTCACTATCGCAATGTACGTACCCTTCACCTCAAGTTTCGGAAGATGTATGTGATACAGCGCAGCCTGCGTGTTCTCTTCCTCAAACGCAAGACCTGATACCTGGTGAAGTGGGAGTTCACTGGCATCTTGGCCCTGTTCATAGAGAGTGAAAAGTAGCCGACGCCGAATGGGGTGACTTAACGTCTCCAGTATCTCATCAGTGACTCCGTTATCAGAGTAGCCGAGCATATGTTGATAATTCTGACAAAACTCCATAAACCTTTTTGCCGTTGTCTGCGGTTCAATCGCGATTCATTCGCTTTTAATGCCGAAACCGGGACGTACCGCTGTTCTGAACCCGCTTTCTGTCTTCAGCATGCAACTCGTCAACTACCCCACCCTCCTCGAGCGAACCCGTTAGAGTGGGTGGTAAATCCGCCACTCGGCGTCACCGTTCCAGACTTCAGGGCAAATTAACTGCTGCCCATCCGCTAATGTGACGACTACACGGAACGAGAACTGGATGAGCGAACGCAAGCACTCGGCGCATAACTAGTAACGGCTTCCTGACTCTCATACCAGTCAACCCATAACAAAGGATACTCATCGGGGTGTTCGGGTTATGCCGCGATGCATCGTCGGGTGGCCGACGGACGGACGGCACTCAGTTGACAACTATGAGATGGCCAGTGATTACAGCCGAGGGAACGTCAGTCCGTGATGCAATCGCTCAGGTCGATCAATCTGAAGGAAGCGGAATCATCGTTATCGACGATCAACGCCGGCTTCTCGGAACCGCAACAAGCGGCCAACTCAGAGACGAGCTGTTGGAGGGCACCCCACCCACGGCACCGATTTTGTCCGCTATCGATGACGTATCTGAACAACCAATGAGTGAAGACCTATCTGTTGACGCGACGGCTGACATACCTGACGCCAAGATTCCCGTCGCAGCCAGCTCAGAGTCAACCACCGTCGAGACGGTGCTCATAGTCGGCGGCGCTGGATATATCGGCTCGGTGCTCTGTCGGCTGCTGCTTGAGGAGGGCTTCATGGTTCGCGTCCTTGATCCACTCATGTATGGCGACACCGGTATCGCAGATCTCACCGATCACGAGCGGTTTGAGCTCTACGAGGGCGACGCCCGCTCGATCGAAACGGTGCTCGAGGCAATTGAGGGGGTTGACGCCGTCGTCCATCTCGGTGAAATTGTCGGTGATCCGGCTACTGAACTCGATCCACGAAAAACGCTCGAGTACAATCTCCATTCAACGCAGTTGCTCGCCTCGATCTGTAAGTACCACCAGCTCAATCGGTTCGTGTTCGCCTCATCTTGCAGTGTTTATGGAAAGCACGAGAATGGGACTGGACGGTTAGCCGAGGACGACGACCTCAATCCGGTCTCGCTGTATGCGCAGATGAAAATCCAGTCCGAACGCATCCTTCGCGAGTTCGCGGACGAACGGTTCTCGCCGACAATGCTCCGTATGGCGACCGTGTACGGCTACTCACAGCGAATGCGATTTGATCTTGTCGGCAACATCCTTCCTGCAAAGGCTCACGAGCAGGGCACCATTCCCGTCTTCGGCGGTGACCAGTACCGACCGAATGTTCATGTTGAGGATGCCGCGCGGGCGTACATTGACTGCCTCACTGCACCACTCGAGGACGTCGCAGGCGAGGTGTTCAACGTCGGCTCGAACGAACAAAATTATCGGATTGACGAACTCGCAACAATCGTTTCGGACGTATTCCCCGATGCCAGCATCGAGTATCGCGAGGAGTTAACTGATGAGCGAAGCTATCGTGTTGAGTTCGACAAAATCCAGTCGACGCTCGACTTCGAACCCGAGCGATCCGTCCGTGATCACTGTCTCGAGTTGAAAGCGGCGTTCGAGAGCGATATGTTTCCGGACTACACTGCGACACGATTCAACAACCACACAACCCTCGAGAGCGCCCTTCCTTCGAGGAGACGGCTGCGGTGCTCGAGGAACACGATCTACCCGCCTTTGACAGCCGGAGCGAAGCGACTGCATCTCAAGAACTACGGACTGACACCACGTGACATCCTCCCGCGCCTAAAGACGCGGGCCTCCCACCCGGTGTTGGCCGGGCAGGTCAATCCTGACGGTTGGGAGTCTACGGTTTGCGACCGACGGCGCTGGCTCTGCCACGAAGCCGTTACTCCTACCGCGTTGACGGCTCGGAGGTGTCTTGTTTTGTGTCGGTCGGCGCGGTCGGCTCACTTGTTTGATTTCGGCTCGCACCGTGGCAAACACCGAGTCAACTGCCAGTTCTCCGCGCACAAGAGGAGTATAGTGCGGTCGAACAATCAAGCTTACGGCGCGTATTCACGGCCTGAAGGCCGGGTATTGCGCCTGTTCATCAGTATAATCCGCCCGTACTGGTACTTACCGGAATTGCAGCGCTAAGGCCCCTTCCTCGACGAGCGACCGAAGGGAGCGAATACAGCGTTCACGAGAGCAAAACGTCCTGCACAAGCTCTCGAACTACTACGCCCTCAACTACGACCTCGTGGCTGTGGGGGACTTGGATGCGAAGGGGTTGGTCAAACTACCGGGCAACTCCCGTAACAGGGCGGGGTGGCGGCGGGGATGTTCCTGCGGATGCTTGAATACAAATGCAAGCGCGAAGGGACGCACTTTTTGACATTCTCACCACGGCTAAACAGTAGTTGCTGATTCGATCAAGAAAGCCGCGGGGATTGAGGTCTCGTCTCAGCTCCGGCTTCGTGAAACCGTGCTCAGTACTATCCAGAGAGTGTAACAGCTGCCGAATCTTTCCGTCAGCCGTTGTTCTCTCAGTCTTGCCAGTACTGAGGGGCGTACTGACTCGAGCTAATGGCCCGAGTCAGTCGCCGAGACAACCGATATCCGTACGGTATTTGTCCGAGAAACGCCCGACGTGGCGTTACGAGCAGATTCGTCAATACCCACAGATTGTACAACGCGACAGCAAACAGAAAGTAAACGACCCCGGCGCCGAGGAGGCAACGGGGGCGCCAGCCGCCGGGACGGCTGCCAGTGGAAGGGACGAGAACCGATCTGCAGACCATCCGTGTACGACACGAGAAGACAATAATGGTATATGAGGGGGTTGAGAACGATGAAGCGAACTGAATATGGCAACCTGTGATAACTGCGACTCTCATGTTACGGCCCACTACAAGCGCGTCTTTACGGACAATCAGGGCACTCTGCATGCCTGTTCGAATTGTCAGTCTCAGAGCGAGATGCTCAACGGCGCTGGAGTCGGAGACTAGGGCTACAGGAGCCGTACCAGTGAGACTCTGCGCCACACAGAACGAGAACTATCGCTTGGGCATGGCCTGGTTGTATAGGTCGCTACTTCCTCACCCTACATCGATGATAGCACACTTCTCGCTTCGTCGACTGTCTTTTTGATCGCGAGACGCGACTTGGCGAACTCACTGTCGGCAAGATGCCCTCGAGGTCACCAACGAAGCGCTCGGTCCTGCTGGAGCCCTCGTCGATCCATGTATTCACTTTGAATTCGACGAAGATCCGGCCGGTTACGGTTTCCTCACCGATCGGGAGACACATCTTCGGCCGCTCGTTTGTAAGCGACTACATCTGCGTCGTACCCACCCGCGAGGACGACCGCGTTATGCCGACCCTCCTGACAGACATACTCGAGAGAAACCGCACTGAAGGCGACTGTGGCACCGTGGTCCAGTAATCGGCGCGTCGAACTATCGCCGAAAAAGGGACCGAATAGCTCCCCGTAGTCGATGTAGTCCAACGATATGTCGCGAGGTACCAGCCTCCGACCCCGACTCGGGATCGTCCCTCGTGTTGTCCCACCGCCATGCCGGAAGGTCGACGGGGAGGTTCGACGCGGCGACACCGGAAGTCACCCCAATTGAGGACGCCAGCACGGCGATTTGCAGTTCGAATCGACCGAATCCCAGCGAGTCGGACTGCAAGAGTGTCCACACCATTCCGGAAACGAACAGCACCACTCCGGTGACGATCAACCACTTGTCCGCGACGGACGAACCATCTTCCCGTTGCGTGAGTCGAATCACGACGACACCCGTGACGAAGTAGACGATGAACACCGCGAGGAGAGCTCCCGCGATTGACAGTGCCGCGAACGGGTTCCACGACGGCAGCGCCGACGTGAAACTGCCGAGCAGGTCGGTCGGAACGAGACCTGCGACGAACTGTACGAACGTCTGAAGCACCGCGGCAATCAGAGAGTCGATCTCCGCGAGGATCCGGACCGCGAGCCGAATCTCGCTGTCGAGGAGCTCCCGCGCGAGGTCACGAACGAGCCCGCTGCCGAGGAGTCTGGCGAGGAGAAAGAGGCCGAATGGCGGAATCACTCCCAATATGAAGACCCAGCGCACGACCCACGAAAGGACGCCGCTTCGGGGGGCGCGACGAACCAGACGATAATGGCGAGCGGAACGATTGCAAACGGCGATTCATGGAGGACGCTGAGCGTCGTTTCGAATATGGGCACGGAGCAGTGAACGCACTAAAACTGGACCGAGCGTATTGAGAACCTTTCGACTTCAGAAATGAGTGAACCGAGATGAAATTGGTCGGTTAGATATCATTACAGCCGGGAGCCTCCCAGAGGGGCACGCCACCGTCATGCATGTGTCTGACTGACGTTTTAGGGCCTGAGTGTGGACGCGATTGCCATGGCCACGTCAGGGTCGACACAGACCGGAACGGATACCGGATCACAGCCGACGGGCGACGATTCCCTCTCGATACGGACCACGACGAGCATGGTTCGTCTCGGTGCGCGGATACAGCCGTGGCTCGCGTATCTCTTGGCCACGTGCTGGCCGGGCGCCGGCCACTTCTATCGCCGCCAGTGGGCGCGTGGCTGCAGCTGGATAGCGCTGTACGGGGCTGCACTCGTGGTTCTTAGTTCCGGCATGCTCCTCGCTGCGGGCTCGGTTACCGACCCGCTCCTTGTCACCGCACTCCGCCTCGAGGCGGTCGACTTCGGCGACGTAGCCATGCCGCTCGCAATCCTCGTTCTCAGTGTGGTCGATCTGTATGCGCTCACGACACTCGAGGAATGGAGTTGACATCCTCCCCGCCCTGAAGGGCGAGGATTCCCGACCGCGTTGGGATATTATGGTTCGCGGTTAGAAGCCTGTTCTCGTGGGGCGAAACAGCCCTCACTACGGTCGAACAGGTGAACCGCTGGCTGTGCCAACCAGCCGTTATCCCTATCACCGCCATCCGTGGCGAGACTCGGGAGTACCTTTTGCCGAATGTTCTCCGCGCCGTTCACGTCCGCGTTCGCAACTGTATCGCATTTCTCACACACGTACAACCCGCGTTCAACGCGCTGATTGTCGTCTGTGTGGCCGCACGCCGAACACGACTTCGACGTACCGCGTTCCGACACCAACTCCATGTTGATGCCTTCCGCTTCCGTCTTGTAGTTGAGAAGCGTCGTGAAGCGGTCGAACGCCCAGCCGTGTAAGTCGAGGTTGCCGTGGTCGCCCCAATTCCGAGGTTCGCCGTTCTCGTCATCTTCTCGGATACCGCCGAGGTCGCCAACGACAAGCGTCCCGACACCTCGTTCGACACACTCCTCGACAATCGCTTTCGAGAGTGCGTGCAAGAAGTGCGTCCGACGACCCGTCCGCTTCCGGTCAAGGCGGATAGTCTCGCGGGACGAAGAATCGTCGCACTTGGCTTTCATCTTAGTGAAGTAGTATTCGTCCTCTTTGAGTGCGCCACCGGGGTACAACAGGGATTCACCGCCGAACGAGACAGCGGCGAAGTTGCAAATCCCGAGGTCAACACCAGCCACTTCGTTGCCCGGCGGTTCCGGGTCGATAGTGGTGCGACAGACGAATTGAAGCCGCCATTCGTCGCGCTTATAGACGGTGCGAACCTGTTGAATGTCCCACTCGGTCAGGTCAACATCGGGACGAGTCTGGTACTCACAGAGGATGAAGTCTGAACGGTGTTCTTTGAGGTTGCGTCCTTTCGATAGACGAACACGGGTAAACTGTGCGTCGTGCTTGAAGCCAGCCGCTTTGAACGACACGGTAGAACGTGGGTGGGAGTCTCCGTTTTTGCGGTAGCCGGGCGGTCGGGCACGGTCGTCGCCGTTCCGACGCTTGCCGAACCATCCGTTGAACGCTTCAGCGAGTTCTTCGAGAACGCGCTGACTGGATTGAGAATGTAAGTCCGTGTAGCGTTCGTGGCCTTTGAGTTCCCCGTCATCGGGAATCTCGCCCGTTTCGTCCCACTGTTCTTGTGCGTAGTAGCGACCGACGTTCCAGAGTTTTGAGGCGGCCCACCCGAGTTGGTCGAGGTCGTCACGAACCTGTCACTGGTTCGTGATGGTGGCCTCGAAGGTTCGGATGGTTCGACTCATTTCTGGCTCCATAACTGGTTATGAACAGTGTTTTCTTAATAGTGTCGGTTGGCGTGGAATATCCGGCCGTGTAGTCAGCGGGGGTTGGCGTCATACAGTGACGGCGCGTATCCCCGCCCTAAAGGGCGCGGTTTTGCGCCTGTTCATCCCATAACGAGTACGCCGATCCTGCCAAACATAGGCACACTTTTCGGAGGTCAATGAAGTCGAATCGTTTACCGTCCTCCACTCTCGTGACCACATATGCACGACCAACACGTTCTCATCACCGGCGGCGCAGGATTCATTGGCTCACACCTGACCGAGCGATTGCTCGCAAACGGGGCCACCGTCACGGTTATCGACAACCTCTCGAACGGCCGCGAGGAGTGGGTCCCCGACGACGCAACCCTTATCGAGCGCGATCTCACCGACCCCAATGCGCTCGAGGGAGTCCTCACGAGCGACGTCGATCGTGTCTTCCACCTCGCAGCGTCGAAAGCCGTGAACAGCGACCGCCCGCGGGCGCAGTTCGAAGCGAACACACAGATGACTTACAACGTGCTCGAGACCATGCAGGACGTCGGCGTCTCGGAGCTCGCTTATACCTCGACGTCGACGGTGTACGGGGAAGCGCCGCGGCCGACCCCCGAAGATTACGCGCCCCTCGAGCCGATCAGCGTGTATGGTGCGAGTAAGCTCGCTGATGAAGGTCTCTGTTCGACATATGCGCACTCCCACGACCTGACCGTCCGCACGTTCCGCTTTGCAAACATCGTCGGCTCACGGCTGCACGGGGCAGTGATCCCTGACTTTATCGAGAAACTCCACGAGAACCCGGACAGACTGACCATCCTCGGGAACGGTCGTCAGGAGAAGTCGTATATGCACATCGAGGACTGTCTCGATGCGATGTTGACCGTCCTCGAGCGTGCCGATGGCTCACTCGCCACCTACAATCTCGGCACGCGGACGACGACCTCCGTGACCCGCATCGCCGATATCGTCAGTGAGGAGTTAGACCTCGCTCCCGACTACGAGTATACAGGCGGCGACCGGGGCTGGACCGGCGACGTACCGAAGATGCGCCTCTCGATCGAGAAACTCGACGCGCTCGGCTGGGGGCCACAGTACACCAGCGATACAGCGGTCCGCAAAGCGACACGTGACCTGCTTGCAGAGGGCGTGGCGGACTGAGTCGCACAAGCCTGGCGGCGACAGGAGCAGGAACAGCGGCCGGCGACAGCGGCAAGCGTATGAGCCAGGTTGTGGCAGCCGCAGCAGGTTGCGCGTCGTGATACACGCACCCGTGGTACCTCTCAAGTTGGCGAAGCGGCCGCCACCGAACGCCCCAGTGCTGGATCCAAACGACAACCGCGTTCGAGGTCGCCTTCTAAGATTGGTTGACTAACAAGACCCGCATACGCGGCTTATCGCGGATGGCACGTCTAGGGCCCGCTCGTGATGGGGATCGGTCGAGAAGGTTCCGCGAACGGCGAACCGACGGTGGTAGCGAACTGGAGCTGGTCGGTGCTGAGCCAGTCACAGAGACAACTGATGGGCACAGAGTCTGGAAGCGGACCCCATCCCACCGACAGCCATAGGTCCGATTCGTCGGCCAACTGGCAGCCGTACTGCTCCTTGATTAAATCACAGACGGGCGACATTTGGAACTCTCGTGCGATCCCCGTCATCGAATTACTTTCTCGCAGTAACCGAATTTCGGCCTGTTATGGGATTTTATCCATTCAAATCATATATCGTTCCCACACACTTCACAGATATCAGATTGCCATTCTACTGTTTTTACTACTACTCGCTGCACCTCACAGTGAGAACAGAACGTCTGTTCTCTTTGGTTCTCCCCTCCCATATTTCCCCTTTTAGAAATATTTCTGCCTCCTCTATTAATAAGTATATGGAATGAGGTTCATAATTGTAGTTATTAATTGTTTTTGGATATTATTCATGCTTTTATTGGTGAGGATGTTTTCTACTAGATATATGTCGAATTAATCGCCGAACGTGACAGAATCACACCTATATTCCACAATTTAATTCACCAGACGTTTAGAGGAACCACCTCCCTCAGCCCATCATCTCAATTTTTGAAAGTTTCTCACCGAGACATCATTATAGTACGGTTGATCAGGGAATAGATTACCACCATCAGTGTTGATTATAAAAAAGTATACCATGCTAGGTGTTCGGTATCGTATTACCTAGGACTTATTAGCCAATGTAAATATTGGATAATTACAATGCAACAACAAAGATCCGAGACCGTCGTTCATCCGGTGATCGACGCACTAGAGGGACGGACCTGTTCGTTCTGCGAGAAGGGCAAACTCGTTCAAGACATCTACAAGGGGAATGATGCCGTCATTTGCGATGTATGTGCCACACCTAGCGCACAGCTCTGGTAAGCGGCTCGCATCTCAATCGCGTTCTCGATGTTTGCCGCAGTACGCACCGAATCTGTGCAACGCACCTCTTTGAACAGTGCTTGCTGCAAACAGGCGCGGCTGAGTCGGTCGACAATACGACCGTTGTCTTGGATCGAATAGAGAGTCCTATCGCGCGCTATCGGCTGGTGGACGGTCCAGACAAACGGAAGGGTTCAGTCCTCAATCGTAAGCGACAGAATCTGGACTTTGCTTCGACTGAGTACTGACTATGATTTCGGACGCACCCATCTGGTAACCTGTCCGCGAGTGATCGTCGCAAAATCGAACGCGCACCGCAGCCACTACCGATTGACTGCGCTTAGGAAGAACGACGAAAACACCGTCTGGAGTCCGATGATGATCGCCGTAAACGCGACGAGCGACCCCATCGTGAACTCGAGCGTCGAGAACCCGTTCAGAATCCACTGATAGACCAGAATTCCCGCGTACGCACCACCGAGACCGAACACTGCGAGTCCGGCCGTCGCGCCGTGCTCGAGAGACAGCGATCCCGTCACGCGCTCCGTGATCGGATCCTCGGGTTTCTGGATCGGATCGCTCGTTACGGCGGCGAAGACCCCGAGGCTGCCAATCTGATAACCGACAATGGTCAGCAGACTCCCGGCGATCATCGAGTGGATCCCGAGGCTCACACTGCCGACCGATATCCCGGTATACGCAAGGCCCATTACGGCGAGTCCGACGAGACATAATAGGAGTCCCGGTGCCGAAAACAGGTAGCCCGGCGCGTTCACGAGCATGAACCGTACGTGCCGCCAGCCATCTTTGAAGCTCTCGAGGGTTTCCTCACCCTCCCGCTCGTGGTAGATGATGGGGGTTTCGACGATCGTGAGATCTTTCGCGCCGGCCTCCATGATCATCTCGCTGGCGAACTCCATGCCGGTCGTCTCGAGGCCCATCGTCTCATAGGCCTCCTTCGTGAAGATCCGGAAGCCGCTGTGGGCGTCGCTGACCCCGGCCCCGTAGAAGGCGTTCAGGAATTTCGTCAGGAGCGGATTCCCGATATACTGATGAAGCGACGGCATTGCGCCGGGTTTGATTTCGCCCTCGAGCCGACTCCCCATCACCATATCGGCGTCCTCGTCGCGGAGATGAGCCAGTAGGCGTGGGATCTGTTCGAAATCGTAGGTCGTGTCGGCGTCACCCATGACCACATAGTCTCCGCGGGCACGATCGAATGCGTATCGGTAGGCGTAGCCATACCCTGGTTGGTCGGGTTCGTAGATAATCGCACCCATCTCCTGCCCGATCTCAGGCGTGCGATCGGTCGAACTATCACTCAGGATAATCTCGGCAGTCAGACCGAGAGAAGCGATTGCCGTCTTCGCCCGCTCGATACATTCGGCAATGCCTGCCTCTTCGTTGAGCGTCGGCATCACGATGCTCAGCGTCGGCATCTGCTCGCTGTCCGGCCCAACAAGCAGGTTATCAGCCTCATGGTGGCTTGTCGTTTCGTGGTCGGTTTCTTGCTCGAGTCCGCCCTCGAGTGATTCTGATGTTGATTCGGCTTCCGTCGGA
The DNA here is from genome assembly GCF_019879105.1 of Natrinema sp. SYSU A 869. Classification (NCBI taxonomy): domain Archaea; kingdom Methanobacteriati; phylum Methanobacteriota; class Halobacteria; order Halobacteriales; family Natrialbaceae; genus Natrinema; species Natrinema sp. SYSU A 869. The sequence goes on from NZ_CP082247.1 coordinate 679,151, forward strand.
TACGTCTGGTCTCTTCCTTCAGATCTCTTCATGATGGTCAGTCGTGGTGCCGCCCTCGTACTGCGGACCCAAGACGGCGAGGTCTGCTGGTGTCACACCATCTGCCGCTCATTGCGCCGAACCGCAGAGTTGTCGACTAGGATAGCTTACCGAAACTAGTTCCATAAGCGTTCGGTATTAGGCTAATACAATACCTTTTACTAGAAGGGAATGAATACTCATTTTATTATCTAATTATGTATGTGGGAGAACATAAGTGGGGGATTCTGAGTGTATCCCCGAGTGGAACGACGCTACTGAGAGCGGAGGCACACTTGATATGACCCAGTCTTAGCGATGTGCGCCTGCCGTGAAACACTCATGCGCTTCGGCAGACAGAAAGACATGCGTCCCAACATGCCGCCCGTACTACTGTCAACAATTCCTGCAAGTGACATCTCTACGTTGGCTCATCATCGTGACCAACGTACCCTTGCCGTGTATTGGCCGGGCAGTCATTGATGGAATGTACGCAAATTACAGCTTAAACCGTCGCACTTTCCTGATCCTGAAATGAGCAGCCTGTCATATAATATCGTATGAGTAGCGGCTCGTCACTGCTGGAATTACCGTCTGTTCGACATCGGGAACACGTTAGCGACATAGTGAACAGTGGGCTGACGCCAGTACAAGAGGAGCAAGTCATGGCTCGGAGACGGTCACCCAGAGATGAACGGAGTACTCTGTATCTTCCATCGAGGGCTCGGACGGCACATCACTGTCGGGGAAGAGCAACCAGACGATGCGCTGGTTCTCGCCGGTCATCGTGGGCTCGAGATCGTACGTCTGGAGCCCGCTCTCGTTGTGTGCGATCGTGGTGCTGAACCGATCGAGTTCACGTTGCTCGCGAACGATCGTTTCGTTGGCTGTCGCGTTACTGTCTCCGTCGCTATTCGCCGTCTCGTTCGCAACCACCTCGACCTCCTGTTCGAGGACCACCACCGTGTACTCCGTCGTCTGCTGTTCGTGGTTGTCGATGCCGACGATCAGTTCCTGACTCTCGCCTTGGACGAACTCGGTCGGGTAGTCGTCGGCGACGAGTTCGCCGTCGTCGTCTTCGGTCAACAGATAGATCGCCGAGAACTGCTCGCCGTCAGGCGGGATCATCACTGCGTACCAGACACTCCCGGCGGCGAGTATGACTGATGCTACAAGCAGGACGTTCAACGCGGCATCCGCACGCGTATCCGGCTCGAGTAACTCCGCGCGGCCGGCAGCGTACCACGTTCGGTAGGGGACCTGAAATCGATCTTCGACGGGCAGTTCCCGTCGGCGGCTGGCTGCCACGGCCGTCGCAATGAGCGTGAAGCCGCTCACCGACACTGCGATCGGTACCAGTCGAATTCCCCAAGGAGTGAAGTTCAATACGAGTCCGATTAGGGGAACGACGGCAATACTCAGCCCAAAGGAGAGCGCGACTCGCTCAAGGCCGTCGATCCCGTCCTGGGCTGCAAGCGAGTCGTACCAGCCGTCCGTATCCGAGTCATCGGCCATCATATCGCTGTCGGCTGGTGAGCCGGCAGTCGATGCGGGCGAGTCGGCAGCCTCAGGAAACAGTGCCGCGATAAACGCATAGCCTGGAACGAAGAGGACGAATGCGAGTCCGAGCGGTACCCGGAGCGGCGTCTCTCGAATCATGGGTGCCAGCGCGGACACGTTTGTCACGACGACGAGTACGACGATAGCAGCGAGATCGGCCGGCAGTTTCCTCACTGGTCGTGGCAGCAAGAGCCACAACGAACGGAACGCAACCATTCAGCTACTAGTATCGACGACAGTAATAAAAACGATCCGATAGGCGCCTGATCCGACAACGTAGCCCTAGTTCGAGTTATTAGTGCTCCCGGTATCAATTTTCGTACTAGGATAACTCCCCTCATTATACAAAATTAAGGGCTATCGGCCGCGAGAATTCCTTCCATGATTTGGATTTCCTCGGCCTCTGAAATCTGTTCGGACTGAAAGCAAACACGGATCACCTTGTGAGCGAGCTCCGGATCGACGGCATGGTCACTCGCGAGTTGCTGCTCAAGTGAATCGATCCGTGCAGTGAGTGCGGTAAGCTCTGCATCTGATTGCGCCTGCGGAGTCGACTGCATGTCGGTGGCACTTGCCATCTGACCCGTCTGTTCCTTGGGAGTCGCATCCATCTCTTTGCAGTCGGCAGTGCTCGATGCGCCGTCTGCTCGCGGAGTCGGGGTTACGGAGCGGTCCACACTTGGCGTTGCGTCCGCTGTCTCGAGATTGTCATCGATGTCCCCGGTGGCGTCGGGCTGGGCGTTGCCACCGTCTCCGAGCGCGGTGTCTGGGCGCTCCGTACTCGTCTCGGGTGTGTCCGTAGCCGCGCAGTCAGCAGTTGTGCTGGCCTCCACGTTTGCGTCGACCGCACTATCGTCGCAGGTCACGGCATCGCTATCTCCGCCGTTAGGCTCGTTAGACTGATCATTGTCCGCATCTACCTCACCGTCCGTCTGTGTCTCCTCGAGATCCGTTTCCGCTCGGTTGAAGAACTGCTTGACGAACGTCTGCCGGTCGGCCCAGTCGAACCCGGCAATCCCGTTGACCCGCTGGCTGATCGTCGCGCTGCTCACGCCAAGCGACTCGGCGAGGACAGCCTGTGTCGCGTGCGGATGGTCGCGGATCTCGCGGAGCGTCTCCAGTTGTGTCTCGGTGATATCGGCCGGGGCGACTATCGACTCGTCGGTACCGGTAGTGTGGTGACTCATAGCTGACTCGTCGAACAGTGAATCATCAACTGCATCCGCTGCCGTCTCGTCGTCGGCTGCAGTCGGTTCCGCATCCTCAACCGTTGCCTCGTCTGCTTCGATAGTCCCTGGATCTCCGTACTCATCGAGTACCTGCTCAACGAGTGACGTCGTCGCACCGGTGACACGGTCAGCGATCGCTGCCATCGATTCCTCCGGGCGTGATTCTGCGATTTCGAGGATCCGCTTATGAACGACTGCTCGCGGAACGGTCGATTTGTGATCGGTACCCCGTTTTGTAGTAGTTGCTTGTATATCACTCATACACCTTCCGTCTCGTGAGATATTACTTCACCATCTGCTGACTTGTAGCTTTTCCAGAGATATGATAACTATCACCATTCAGCAACCTCTATATCAGAGAATAGAACAAACCGAAATGAGCCGTTCGAACGGACCGTCAATCGTCCATGTGAACATCATCGTCGTCACAAACTATTGTACTGCTTCGAGGACGTCCGCAGTTTCGTCAGACAAATCGTCACCGCATTGAAAGCGGCACGTTCGTACCAGCTTTCCAGATCAGCCGAGATTAATGTGTCCGATTTCTGATGTCACGATGGAGCACCGATCTCGGCTGTGCTCAACACAAACGTGAGTACGCACTGCAAAAGAGCAATGTAAACCGAGATTGCCGTTCGTTCGAGGGAACGACTCGCTGCAGTGTGTTTTACGACAATTCGTGGTGAGGCGGCACCTTGTTTTACATTCCCTACTAGTGGCATGTAATTGTATTCAGGGTGCAGTAGGAGGGGCAAAACAATGATCGGCCGCCGAGAGTCCCTGTCTAAGACAGTAGTATGGCACATGATCCACCGCCGAGCACAGACGACCGAACACTGGCGACCACCAATAAACACACTCAAGCGGTCGCCACACCACCAGTTACTGTCCACTGTTCGGGAGTGACTCACGAGTACGGCGACAATCCCTCCAGACTTCGATCCGTCTCATCGCGAACGGTAACCGCGCTCGAAGACGTCTCATTCGAGATTCGTGCCGGCGAGGTTGTCGGCCTCGTTGGTCCGAGCGGGAGCGGTAAATCGACGGTACTCCACGTCGTTGGAGGACTACTCGAGCCGAGCAAGGGAACCGTCGACGTACTCGATACGGATCTCACAACACTCTCTTCGTCCCAGCGAACGCGACTGCGCCGCGATCATGTTGGGCTCGTCTTCCAACAGTTCCACCTCCTCTCGTCGCTGTCAGCTCGAGATAACGTCGCCCTTCCACTGGTTGAACGCGGGGTAGCACGACGCGAACGGCAGCAACGGGCTACCGAGTTACTCGAGCAGGTTGGTCTCGACGATCGTATGACCCACCGACCGGGCGAACTCAGTGGCGGAGAACAACAGCGCGTCGCGATTGCGCGGGCGCTAGTGACCGATCCCGAGATCGTCCTCGCCGACGAGCCGACGGGCGAACTCGACACGGAAACTGGCGAACAGGTGCTTGAACTCCTCGTGGATATCGCGGACGATCAGACGGTACTCGTGGCGACCCACGACGAACGCGCAATCGAGGTAACGGATCGCGTCCTCCGACTGCTTGATGGGGTAGTGACGGTCGATGAGAGACGATAACGGCTCCTTCATCTATGGCTGATGAGACACCGAATCGAGATCGATGGCTGCCTCGAGGTCGGCGATTTCGGCGGTGGATCGGGCTCCTCCGGGTTGCTGTCGGCCGGCTGGTGTCGCAACTGCGACGGATACCGAGACAGACAGCAGTAACGGTTTCTCTCGTCGCGCTCACGATTGCGCTGTTGGTCCTCGTAACAGGGATTTCGGCAGGTCTCGCGACAGATTCGACGGCCGATGACGAAGCCGATGTCCGTGTGCTACCCGAGGGAGGCGGCACGCTCTCGTCGGTCGTCGATGTCGAAAGTGCACGACTCGGCAACGTCCACGAAACGACGGCGACGGTCGATGACCGTGACGGCATTTCGTACGCGACACCCGTACTCACGGAGGCCGTCCAGGTCCAATCCGAGGGAAGTGACGAACCTGAAACCGTACTCGCACTGGGCGTCGTCCCGCCGGATGAACCGACGACGATCGAGGATATTTCGACATCCTCACTCGAGCCAGGAGATCCCCACTTCGCAAACGGCTCCTATGACGGTCCACGAACGGGAGAGGTTGTACTGACGGACGCTGCAGCGGATGGGATCAACGCGTCGGCTGGCGACAACCTCAAGATCAGGAGACCGACTCCCACTGGAGCACTCCAGTTGGAAAATGATAATCAATCTCCAGAATATACCGCGACTGCCGTCGAAGACACGGAAATCGATGGCCTGACAGGCGAACTCCCACTCGTCGTGCTCCATTTGAGCGAACTGCAGTCTATTACGGGTGCCAACGACGATGATCTCGCCGATCAAGTGCTCGTGAATGCCGAGTCAGACACGTCGATGAGCGCTGCTGAATCGGCCGCCGAGAACGCGTATCCGAACGCGACGATTCAATCCGGCGGAGAGAGTGAATTCACATCGATCCGAAGCGACGATTTCGCGCTCGCGACGAGTCTTGTTGCACTGGTCGTCACAGTCGTGATCTGCTCGCTGTTCGTCGCAACCTCCTCAGCACTGACGATCGATCAGGATCGGCAAACGATCGCTGTACTCGCGGCTGTCGGCTTCTCGGTCCGGTCGCGACTAGCCATCGTCGCGATCACGACGCTTAGCCTGACGCTTGTCGGTGCGGTTGCTGGCGTCGTCCTCGGCATTCTCGGCGTTTCGATCACGAACTACGCGGCTACGGCAACTGTCGCACCGGAACCGATCGCAACGCTCCGTCCAGTGGTTGTCCCCTACGCGATTGCGGTCGCATTGGTCGCAGGTATCCTCGCGCTTCCGTACCCGCTCTATCTCGTCGCGCGAACAAATGTTGTCTCCGAACTGAGTCGATAACATGAGCCGATTACTCACGAAAGGACGCGCTGTTGCACGGCTCGCGGTCAGTCAGATATGCCACGAACGCGGACGGACCGTACTCGTTGTTCTCGCGATCGCACTGGCCGTCCTCGCCGTTACGCTCCTGTCAAGTCTCGGACTGGGCGTCATGCAGACCGGTGAGGAGCGATTCGACCGGGCTGGACAGGACGTTTGGATCTCGGGGGACTCCGTTGAATTGACAGCAACCGGTAGCCTCGAGAATCCGATTACGGACTCCCACCGACTTGCTACCGACCTCAACCAACGCGACGATGTTGAGACAGCGTCACCGCTGGCGTTTCATTCTGTTTACGTCGGGACGAAACCGGACAACACCGAACTCGTAACTGGGGTCGGCGTTCCCGGTACTGGGAGCGACAATACCGCTGATGGCGACGGGTTCTCGGGAGGCGACAGCCACTATGCTAACGGCAGTTACGACGGACCGATGAGCCAGGAAATCGTTATCGATCCGCAGACAGCCGAACTGTTCGATGTGGGTGTTGGGGACACGATCTACGTCGGAACGAGTCGGGTGAGCGCTCCGGAACGTGAGTTCGAGATCGTCGGGATTTCGTCAGAGTACTCGCAGTTCCTCGGTACGTCCACGGTGACGATGCCGATCAGCGAGTTACAGGAACTCGCCGGTACCACCGGGACTGATCGAGCAACGTTTGTGACCGTTACTACGGTAGATGGTGCCGATCGAGAGACCGTAAGTGAAGATATTCAACAATCGTATCCGGGGTACAACGTGCGGACGAGCGAAGAACAGTTCGAGTCGATGCTGAACGAGTATCTGCTGGTACTCGCTAGCGGGGCGACGCTCGTCGTGTTAGCGCTGGTAGCCGGAATCGCGTTGACAACGAATACCCTCGTTCTCGTGGCCGTCCAACAGCGCGACGAACTCGCAGCCCTTCGGGCGCTCGGCCTCTCGCGCGGCCTGATCGCGGGCGTTATCGGCGGCCAGGGATTCACGCTCGGGGTGCTTGGTGGGATCCTCGGACTCCTCTCAACACCGCTGTTCGCATTTATACTCAACCACATAGCCACCTCATTCGTTGGCTTCGAGAACCTGTTGCGAACACCGCCGATTATCTATGCAACCGGCCTCCTAATCGCAGTCGCCATCGGGACACTCGGTGCCGTCATCGCCGGCTGGCGGGCAGCTCGATATGCCCGTGTTGATAACCTCTACGCCTAGAAGAGACTAAATGCCTTCAGCTCGACCTCGAGTCAGTGTACGAACGACACATCTTTGCGGATACGCCTGAAATCTCGGGACAATGTGGCCCTGGGGACACCTCGCTGTCGCATACTTGGTTTATACGGTCTACTGCCACCACCGAACCAGTCGGTCACCAAGAGTGCTTCCGGTGGTCGTCCTAGCGATTGGATCGCAGTTTCCCGATCTGATCGATAAACCATTTGCGTGGTCACTCGAGATCCTACCCGGCGGCCGGACACTCACTCATTCGGTGTTCGTCGCCGCACTGCTCCTCCCAGTGGTCTATAGGGTTTCCCTCCGTCTCGAGCGACCTGCTCTTGGGATAGCATTTGCCATCGGGCATGTATCACACCTAGTGGCTGACATTCCACCGTCTGCAATCGTCGTTCGAGATCTCTCAGCAACGACCTTCTTGTTCTGGCCGGTCCTCGAACCACCGGCATACGAAACGGTCGACGGCATTCTGGCTGGCTTCCTTCGGTACTCGATGGGGTGGTACGAGTGGGCCCAGTTTGGACTCGTCCTTATTGCACTCGTCACCTGGCACCATGATGGGAGACCTGGCCTTGACTACGTTCGACGTGGCCTCGAGCGAGCCGTCCGAAAGAACGGAGCGTCTGATCGGTAACACACTTCCCGCACCGAAGCGCGCAGATTAACTGCTACTGCGACGAGCGCAGCTGTGCTATCTCAATCGTCCGCTGGATTGTTGTCAGTTGACGGGTCGTCGAGACCACACAACGCCTGCGCTCGCTCGAGAACGGCAGTCGCTTCTGTCGTCGAAATCCGATCCTGACCGAAGGCCGCAGATTCGTACCCTTCGGTGACCTCACGGAGCAATGTGGCCTTCGTCTCGTCCTCGTTTTGGAAGGTACGATAGAACTCCCAGTGAGTCAGCGCGTCCCGGCCATCGATCTGTGATGACAGCGCCTGACGAACCGCCACATAACTCGAGTGGGCCGCGTCGTCGGGCCGGCCGCGTGAGAGTTGGTCACTCGCTCGCTCGAGCAGCGGTTCGACAGCGAATTGGTGTACTGACTGCTCAGACCCAGACGACTCAATGCCGGTAGCGGGGGAGTCCTGATCGGCGCCAGGACCGTTTGGAGCAGGGCTCGTCCCCCCCGATTGGCGATACCACCAGCCGACGAGGCCGCCAACGATCACGAGGCCGAACCCAACTGCGAGCCAATCCCACCGAGGAAGTCCTAATTCCGTTCTCCCTGAACCAACAGTAACGATCGTCTCAGCGGTCGCTGACTTGATATTGGATTCGTGGCCCTCGTAGACAGCGACGACTCCCATGTCGTTGCCACCGACCGAATTCGGAATGGTGACTGTCTCCTCGAACGTCCCGTCCGCCATCGTAGTCGTATTTCCAACAGTCGTTCCATCGATCTGGATTTGAACAGGTTCGCCGCCAATCCCGTCACCGCCGTCGGTGGCTAGCGTACCATCGAGCACGACTCTCCCATCGCCTGCCGACGTCCCCGCAACCGAGAGCGAACTATCTGTCTCGCGGACCATTATACCCGACGCGTCGCTCGTCGGGGCGAGAGCCCGATCTTCGAACGGGAATCGGACGCGCAGTTCAGTTTCACCGTCGGGAACCGACGCAGGCACGTTGGCGCTCCCATTGAACTCGCCGTCCGTTACAGTGACCGTGCCAATACGCTGCCCATCAAGGATCACCGCAAGGGGGACGTCATCAACGGGAACACCGTCGACATCGACTTCTCCGGCGACAGTCGCTTCTGTCCCATAAGCGACCTCACTGCTGGCCTCACTGAGGGAAACCGTCGGTTCGGTCTGCCCGATCGAGACACTGACGTTTGTCCTGTCACCCAAGTATGTCGATTGTGTATTCGGAACATACCGAACCTCGAGTTCCTCAACTGATAGCGACTCAGTAGTTGGTCGATACTCGAGAGAGAACACCCCGTTCGAATCCGTTGAGACTCGCTTCGTGTGGTTGTTGATATCCAGTCGAATCTCCGTATCGGCGATCGGATCGCCATCCGACGTCCGTAGCTCTCCTGTAGCAACCAGCGGCTCGACGAACGAGATCGTCTCGCGTTCGGGTGTAACTGTCAGGTCCGTTTCGACGAACTCCTGTTCGCGGACCGTCATCTGTTCGGACCGGATGTCTTCGGTAACCCCCTCGATCGCTGCGTTCGGTTCCGAGAGATCAGCACCTGTCCCCGCCTCAACCGAGTCGTAGCTCTCACGAACAGAGCCGCCCAGAGAGTTGATTTCGTTGGCAAGCGTCTCGAGTTCGCGAGCGAGTTCACGTGCGCGCCCTTCGTCACCAGCTTCGCGAGCGGCTTCGTACTCCGCTTTCGTTTCCCGGTACTCTTGAACCGCGTCTGTCAATTGTGATTGTTTCTCGCTGGCGTTCTCGAACTCGTCCGCAAGATTATTGCCTTCGGTTTCCCCGGCGACATCGACGTACTGCTCTAGTCGGTTTTGGTACTCCTCGTCGATGTACCCCTTCGCGAGTTCGTACTCACCCTCGCTCAACTGGATCGCACCCTCACCGAGTTGGCTACTCATTCTGTCAGTCAGCCACCCCTCGACGCCCTCTAGATCCCCGTTTTCGGAGTAGTTATCGGGGTTCCGATGGGGGGACGTCTCGTTTTGATCTTCTTCACTATCAGTTTGCTGGACCGCAACACGCTGGACGGCATCACCGTCTTTCGCGACGGCCACGCCTGTCAGGCCGGCCCCGGCAGTAGCCCCAAGTAAGAGGACAAGGAAGGTGAGAACGACCGCATGGCCGCTGACGTTATTCACAGTAGCGCCATTTGTGTTCCTTATTAATAAGGTATTCTCTCGAACGAAAGAACACTAGTGGGTAACAATTACATGTTCATTCGTCACTATGGCACTGTATGGCGTTCTCAGCGCCTTTCTAAGCTGTTTTTCAAGCGTCCGATTGAGACGTTGTCTTTCGAAATTCAACCACGAGCGATATTGCACAACGATTCACCCCGATCGCACCACTGGAGATCTGATCGATTCTCGCCCAGTAACCAATAGTTTCAACAGGGTCTCGGAAAGTCTGTCCAGACATGCAGCCCACGCGCCGGGGATGGACAGTTGTGGCACTCACCGTTGTGCTCGCCATCCTCGCGATGGTGTTCGCGCGTCCGCTTACACTTGTTGGTGCAGCTCTCGTTGGTACGTGGTTTCTGACCCATCAGTACCGCTTCGCCCGCGATCTCGAGCGAACGGTAGCGTCGTTGTCCGTCGTTCAGTCCACGGCCCAGACTAGTGTTCACACTGGAGACGTGATACCGGTTACACTCGGTGCAACGCGCGAAGCCGACACGGCGCTAACGGTCGAGATCACCGCCGGGCTTCCGGTCGCAAGTGAGGCAACCAAACCCTTCACCGTCACTCTCGAGTCGACTATCGAGCGGGCGGACCGAATGCGAATGGTCACCTGGCCAGTCGCCGGTAACCACTCGTTCGAGGGAGCGACTGTAACGGCGACAGACGGACTCTTCCGCGAGACGCTCACCGCAGGTCCGGCACCGATGGTAACGGTCGAACCACCCAGTACCCAACGGGTTCACGTCGGTGAGGGTGGCAACCAAGTTGCTGCTTCGTACGGCAGCCATGACGCCGGACAGGCCGGTTCGGGGATTGAACTGGCGGAACTCCGTGAGTACGTACCGGGCGACCAAGGGAAAGAAATTGACTGGAAAGCAACTGCACGGCATGCGACACCGTACGTCCGTAAGTACGAAGCCGAAACCGATCGGCGGACACTGCTCGTCGTCGACCACCGCGCCTCGCTCACGACCGGTCCTGGGACCATAACGAAACTAAATACGCTCCGAGAGGTAGCGTTGGTCATCGCGGGGAACGCACGTCGACTCAACGACCCACTTGGTCTGGTGACGGTCGGTGACGATGGGATCACTAACCGCCTCAGTGTGGCCTCACCGTCCGTCAACTATGGGCCAGTCAAGCGTCACTTACTCGATCTCACGCCGACAATTGAGGCAAATGCAAACCAAACAGATCCATTCTCCGGCCGCGCCAACTCGAACTCGACAAATGGACCGAGAGATTCAGTATCTCCGTCGACCCATTCGGAGGCCCGTTCGTCGACCACGGTTGGTTCAAGTGGAAACGGTACCACACTCGCTCGACGGCACACCGGCCCACGGATGTACAACGGTCACTCACCAATCTAGAGGGAACAGATGACACGTTCGCGCAGACGCTACGCCTCTTCTACAACGATCGGCAGAGATATCAGGAACGTATCGCCGAGGACCCACTCTATGGTGCGGTCCATACCGGGGTAACGGAAAACCAGGGAAGAATCTGGACAGTCATCTGTACTGATGACTCGCGGCCGGCTGAACTACGTGAGACGGTTACACTTGCTCAGCAGAACGGGAACAGAGTGACTGTCTTACTCGCTCCCTCAGTGCTTTACGAACCGGGCGGTCTCGCAGATGTCGAGCAAGCCTACGACCGATACATCGAATTCGAGGAGTTCCGACGGGAGCTTTCACGGATGGATAATGTAAGAGCACTTGAGGTCGGGCCAGCTGACCGACTGGCGACAGTGCTTGAAGCAGGACGATCTGGTGGTGATGGACTATGAGTGTCCGCATCGACGCAGTACCATCTGCAAGTGGCCATGACTGGCCGACCGTCGCTGCGTTCGTCGCGCTCGTCGTCGCTTTCGGCGTGGTCGCTGGCCCGCTTGGCGTGCTTGCAGGGCTCGCGACTGCGCTACTCGGATACGTACTCGGACCACCATACGCGCTAGCGGCCGGTCACGTTGCGCTTGTTGCGTGTACTCCTGGTGGAATCGATCCACTCTCGTTCGTAGTCGTCGAAGTCGCGTTCCTGGGCGTCGTGCTCGCGCCCGTCCATCGGACCACTAGTTCGAGTCACGTCGCGCTCGTTGCCGTCGCGAGCGCCCTTACGCTCGCTGGGGTCATGTGGATCGTCGTCGGCTCACAATCGATCTGGCTGGCCGCCGTGACCCTGCTTTCAGTGCTTGCGATAATCGCTTACGGGCACCATCGTCTCGAACTCGTTCAACTCGGGCTAATCCCGGGCAGCGATCGAGACCCCTTACTGGACGATACCGAGCGGACGACCAATTCAGGGAACGAGACAACTGACGGAAACACCACTAACCATGAGTAAGAAGGATGTTGACTTCGATACGAAAATTTCCGACTTAGATGCTAGTCCCCCGACCGGTGATCACGCTGCGGAAGGGGAGACAGATCACCTCGAACAGACAGCACGAACGGAGCTCTTAGAACAGGAGAACCGGCGATTACGAGCCGAGTATGCCCGCACGCATCAAGCACAGTATCGTCGGACAGCAGTGGGGCTAGCATCCATCGGAGTTTTCGCTTGTCTCGGTGCGGTCCTCTTCCCCGACAGTCGGGAGGTGCTTTTTGCACTCGCCGCAGTGGGGCTGTTCGGTGGGGTACTCACGTACTACCTGACCCCCGGCACGTTCGTTGCCGCGACCGTCGGCGAGCGAATTTATGCTGCGATGGCGATCAATGAGGCCGTGATCGCTGACGAACTCGGATTGAGCGATGAGCGCGCTTATCTGCCAACCGGTGATGCTGCAGGGGTCCGTCTCTATGTTCCCCAGCGGCCGACCGATGAGTTCCCCGAGACACTGGAGGGACCGATCGTGACTGATCCCGATCACCGTGGGCTCGCCCTCGATCCCACCGGGAGGACGCTGTTCGAAGAGTTCGAACGTACCCTTACTGACGAAATTGCCACCGCACCGGAACCGCTCGCAGCCCAGCTCGTAGACGGACTCGTCACACAGTTCGAACTTGCAGGAGGAGCGGATTCGGACGTCGACACGAAGACGGGGCGCGTCACCGTCGCTGTTGACGACAGCGCGTTCGGTGATATTGACCGGTTCGATCACCCAGTTGCCTCGTTCCTTGCGGTTGGCTTCGCTACTGGCCTCGAACAGCCAATCAAGCTCGAGGTTACATCGGGAGATGAGCGGTCTGACTGGCTCATCACGTGTCGCTGGTCCGATAATAGTGGAATCGACGACGAGAGTGAAGAGAAAACGACCGACGACGGAATCAGGGAAAGAACCGAGTAAGGTCCGGGTGCAGGCAGCGTATGGATTTCGTCTCAGGTGAGGATTACTGGAGTGTAGTGTTACCACCGTCGCTTGCTTCGGTGGCGTTAGAGACACCGCTTGTGTCTGCACTCGGCGGATCAGCCGCATCAACGATGTCTGAGATGACATCTGCTGGATCGACGTTGCTCAGGTCTGCATCAGTGCTTAACACGAGCCGGTGGCGCAATACTGGTTCGGCAATTGCCTTCACATCATCCGGAATAACGTAGTCACGACCATGAATTGCGGCTCGTGCTTTCGATCCGCTGAGAAATGCCAACGTCGCACGCGGTGAGGCACCGTGGGAAACGTCTGCATGGTCTCTCGTCGCAATCACTAGATCCAACGTATACTCCTTGACAGGCGGGGCAATATGGATTTCTTCAACGGTTTGTCGTGCGTTGACGAGAGCCTGTGGCTCGATGACCTGATCGACATCGTCGGGGTCGAGTTCGGGATTGTTGTCGAACCGGTCGAGCAATTTCCTCTCGTCCGGTCGATCCGGCAGATCTAGTGTCAGCTTGAACTGAAAGCGGTCCCGTTGGGCTTCCGGCAACTGGAATACACCCTCGGACTCGATTGGGTTCTGCGTTGCAACGACCATAAATGGGTCAGGCAACGAGAGCGTCTCACCTTCGATAGTCACACGTCGTTCCTCCATTGCCTCGAGCAGAGCACTCTGGGTCTTCGGCGTCGCGCGGTTGAGCTCGTCGGCAACTACCAAGTTAGCAAAGACGGGACCACGCTGAAGTTCGAACGTCCCCGCGTTCTGTCGGAAGATATGTGTTCCCGTGATGTCGGCCGGGAGCGTGTCGGGGGTCATCTGAATCCGGTTGTATTCGAGACCGGTTGTCCGTGCGAAGAGGTTCGCAAGCGTCGTCTTGGCGATGCCTGGAACCCCCTCAAGCAGGAGGTGGCCACGGGTCAACAGCGAAATCGCTAGATACTCGACTGCCTCATCGTTGCCGATCAGGACACGGTCAATCTCCGAACGAAGTAATTCATAGATTGCTTCGGGATCGCCACTCGTCCCGTCGACCGAATCGATGTTCCCACTCATTCGTCGGTTTCTCCTTCCGAACGTGGATGGTTAAGCGCTTTTATCACTCGGTCGATCTGTTCTTCATCCCACTCAGGATGGCGACTGCGAAGAAATTCGGCCCGCTCGTCGTTGGAGAGTTCGGGCCGCTTCCGTCTCCGATCACGACTCCCAGAGGACTGGAGACGTGTTGGGAACTTCGATCGCGCACCCTTGAGTATGGATCGAACACGCGCTTGCGACAGGATCGCAACGAGCCCGATTCCGACGGTACCAACGAGCAACTGTAACAGCGGGGAATCCTGAATAACTAGCATCGCGGCAGCCAAGGGGGGCAGCTTGGTCCCGTGTGACCGATCGAAGATGACGTGATCGGCGTCGGTGTACAATCCGCGCACGAACGCACTGTTATCCGGTTCATTGTACATCGCGTTTATCGTGATACTCGGATCACCAACAACAACGACTTGTCCCTCACTGATGTTCTCAACTGTGGCGACCGGATACGATTGCAAGTCATCCTGTTCGTCCAACCCATCTTCCTCAGGGCCGAGATACGCGAAGTCACTAGTCGATACTAGTACTGTTGCGTTACCCGCATCAATAGCAGTCGCATGGTTGAGCGTCAGCTGCTCAACGCCGGTTGTGAACGTGTGATTCTCGACGCCCGTTGCGACCGGCATTGTCGGTCCGCGGAAGTGATGGCGTTCGTCTCGGAGAAGTTGTCTATCAGCCTGTGCTTCAGCACCGACATCGGCAAGCAAGGCGTTCCCGGGCTCACCGAAGTTCTCGAGGACGACTAGGGTACCGCCGTCCGCAACGAACTCTCGGATGCGTTGGGCATCCTCATCCTCGTAGCGTTCGTCCGGTGTAGTCACAAATGCCACTGTCTCGTTAGCTGGCAGTTCCTGGTACTGGGCAGTATCACGCACGAGATGGCTCTCGACAGCGGGATTATCTGCACTGTCCTGATGGAAGTCAGACGAGCCGTCCCATGCGTGATTGTATAGACCGAATGAAGTCGACGATGTCGCCGCGGTGGCCCCTAGTGCGACGAGTACGGTAAGGGTAAGCGCAAGCAACAGAGCCCGTGGCCAATCGATCCTGCTACCATCGCTGAGCAAGCCGGTATGCCAGCTCATTGGACCTCCTTCACGGCTTGAGCAGACGGCAGTTCCCGATATCGGTGCACACTGTATCTCATATTTAGATTACCTCCGGTGGCAGGATCTCGAGAATCCGCCGGACGACGACCATCACGAAGCCGACGAGGCCGAGTAGAATGAGCCACCGCAACCGACGGCGCCACGTTGGCGTGACGTTGAACGGCGCAGTGAGTTCTATGATGACTAAAATCCAATCAGCGAGAGGACGAAGAACAACTCGTAGGAGAGTGCGTTCAACAGTGCGAGCGCGAGCACCGTTGCAACCATCCACGCGATGTTCCCACGAACGAACTGCATTCGACGCTGAGTTGGCATCCATTCGAACGAGTAGTACAGAGATACCTAAACGTAGCGCACTGTCAATGCGAGCAGTGGGACTGTCCCTCGAACTCACAGGCTGTGTTTCTGTCTTCGATCTGATCGAAGCCTCAGTCCGATATTTCACTATCTCGCGTAATACTAACTACTCGAGACCCGAACGATAACTGTGACGATAGGCTGGGACGACGAGGACCTGAGGCGGTATCTCGGACCCGTTGACGACCCCGACACGCTCGTGGAAGCGTTCGAATTGCTGTCTCGCTCGCGGTCAGTCCATGGATATTACCGATAGGCTTGCTGTTCATCGTGCTTGTGTACGGCGTGTTCGGGATCCCAGCCGTGGACTTGTGCTGCGGATACTCTGGGAACAGGCGTATCCCGAACGGAGCGACTGAGAAAAGAACAGGTATCTCGTCTTTCAGTCCTTTGTCCACTATTTCGAACGCCTCGAGAAGCGTTTAGTGGCTTTACGGACAACTTCGCTGTGGCCACCGTGCCCGTGTCAATCGCGAAGCCGCCGAGGTACTGTAACAGCGATTCGGGTATTGAGATGCCGATATACTAAGTCGCCCATCAGTGTTAATAATACTGTTATTGGTGTGCGGGTTAAAGCGCGATAGTTAATATTTTAGTATAGCATCTTAATAGTCCACATATGCCGTCGAACACGACACCAATTCCGGTAACGATTCTGAGTGGGAGCCTCGGTGCAGGGAAAACAACGACGCTCAACCACGTACTGAACAGTAACCGAGAGCTAAATACTGCCGTCGTCGTCAACGACATGGGCGAAGTGAACGTCGATGCCGACCTCGTCGAGCGCGAGTCGGACCTCTCCCAAGACGGTGAGGACATTATCGAACTCTCGAACGGCTGTATCTGCTGTCGTCTCCGCGGCGACATGCTTGAGGAGATCGGTCGGCTGGCCGAGACCCGTGACTTCGACTACCTGCTCGTCGAGTCGTCCGGGATTAGCGAACCGATCCCGGTCGCACAGACGTTCGCCCGCGGGTTCGAGGATGCGTCGTTCGATCCGACCGGCGTCTACGAGCTCGATACGATGGTCAGCGTTGTCGACGCCTACAGCTTCTGGCAGGGGTTCGACTCGGGACAGGCACTGACCAACAACGACATCGAACCCAAGGGGAGTCAGGTCCCCGAGGGGGTCCTGATGGACCAGATCGAGTTCTGTGACGTCCTCCTGTTGAACAAGTGTGATCTGGTTCCCGACGAGGACCTCGCGGAAATGGAAGCGGTCCTCAGCGCGCTTCAGCCGCGTGCGGAGATCGTTCGTACTGAACACGGCAGCGTCGACCCCGACGTAATTCTGGACACGGGTCGGTTCGACTTCGAGCGTGCGAGTCAGTCGGCCGGCTGGAAGCGCGAACTTCAGGGGGGACATCATCACGACGCCGCCGCCGCTGAACACGGCGTCGAATCGTTCGTCTTCGAGGTCGACAAGCCGTTTCACCCGGAACGAATCGCCAGCCTACTCGCCGATTTCCCGGATGGCGTCATCCGAGCGAAAGGGTTCTTCTGGTCGGCCGGGCGAGAGGACGTCGCGATGGGCCTGGACAAGGCCGGACAGTCAGTCCGGGCCGGCCCGGCCGGGACGTGGATCGCAACGCTCCCGGAGGCCGAACGGAAGCAGTACTTCGCCGCTCGACCCGGTATCGAGGACGACTGGGACGAGGAGTGGGGCGACCGCGGGATCCAGCTCGTGTTTATCGGCCGCGAGTTCGACGAAGCGGGGCTCGTCGACCGGCTCGAGGACTGTCTCCTGACCGACGAGGAGATGGACGGCGACTGGAGCCAGTACCCAGATCCGTTCGGGGCGGACGAGCAGCGCGAACTGGCGCTCGCCGACGACTGAGATGGCCGACGAACTGCTTCCGGTCACGATCCTGAGCGGCGGGCTCGGGGCCGGCAAGACGACGACGCTCAATCACCTCCTCAGGGAAGGCGGCGAGCGCCACGACATCGCCGTGCTCGTCAACGACGTCGGGGAGGCGAACATCGACGCGGACCTCGTCGAGAACGGTACTGATCTCTCGATCGACGACGGCACCGTCACCGAGCTCTCGAACGGCTGTATCTGCTGTGGGCTTCGGGACGAACTGGACCGCGAACTCGAACGACTCGCCACCCAGGAGACGTTCGACTACCTGCTCATCGAGCCGTCGGGGATCAGCGATCCCGTCCCGATCGCCGAGCGGTTCGTCTCCGCGGGGCGCGTGGCCGCGCGATACGATCTCGATTCGATCGTCACCGTCGTCGACGCCGCGCAGTTCCACTGGGCGTTCGTCGCCGGCGAGCCGCTCGAGCAGACGACCGACGGGACGCGGCCGCTGTCGGACCTCCTCGTGGAGCAGGTGGAGTTCTGCGACGTCGTCCTGTTGAATAAGTGCGACCTCGTCGACGACGACGAGCGCCGGGCCGTCGAACGAGTACTTCGAATGCTTCGTCCCGACGTCGAGATCGTTCGAACGACCGACGGACGGGTCGATCCGGATCGGACACTGGAGACGGGCCGATTCGACAGCGCCGAGATCGACGCCGCAGCGAGGTGGAAACGCGCGATCGATGACGATGAACGCGCTCCGGACAGCACCCACGACCACGGCCATGCAAATGATGACGGACGCGAGCACGGTTACGGGGACGATGACGGACACAAACACGGGCGTTCGAACGACGGAGAACACGAACACAGCCACGAGAGCGATGGCGAACACGACCACCTGCATCCGCCGGCGGAATTCGGTGTCGAGTCGTTCGTCTACGATCGCTATCGACCGTTCCACCCGGAACGTGTCCACGATTGGCTCACCTCGTTCCCGGAGTCAGTCATCCGGGCGAAGGGCCACTGCTGGGTCGCCGGCCGCGAGCGCTACGCGCTCGACCTGAGCCAGGCCGGGACGGAGATTCACGTCGACGTCAATGGCCGCTGGGCGGCGACGCTGCCGTCGTTCCAGCGAGAGTCGTACCGTGAGTCGCAATGGGACGGCCACTGGGACGAGGAGTGGGGCGATCGCGAGACGAAACTCGTGTTCATCGGTGCGGGAATGGACGAGACTGCGATCGTCGACGCGATGGACGGCTGTCTCCTCGACGACGCCGAGATGCGCCATGAGTGGGATACGTACGAAAATCCGTTTCCTGGAGACTGGAACGGTTCGGCACCACCCGAGGAGCAGCGGCTCGTGATCGACGAGACGCGATGAACGGATCCCGTCACAGCCGGTTTCGACTCGAGGACTGACGATCACTGACGAAACGCACGCCGACGAGCGGATCTCACCCACGAGCCAGCTGACTGATTCCGGGTCTCGTCGCGGTCCGCTGTCTCTCTGCCGACTCATCCCGTTTGGTCGGCGATAGATCCGATCGGCCTCGAGTGCGTTTCGGACCGGGTTCAACGGTAGACGTCTGAAACGACGAGATATCGATACTGTTCTCGTGTGTTGCACCTGCATCGGATCGACAGCCGCGACTACGACTACCATGTTATTAACAATAGTTACTATGATCACAACCCTTATTATCTTGATCCAGTAGACTAGTAACAGATGACGCAACAGAGCCGTCGACGATTCATCGGAATGGGGATCGGAGCCGCCGCGATCGGTACGATCGCGGGGTGTGTATCGAATCCGATCGACAGCGAGAGCGAAGGAACGGTGACCCAGTCCTCGTTTTTCGTGTTCGGCGACTTTGCGAGCGCGGTCGCGGGCGAAACTGCGACGGCGGAGACGCTGGTCCCGGTCGGGCAGCACGGTCACGGCTGGGAACCGGGGCCGCAGATCCAGGGAACGGTCCTCGAGTCGGACCTTTTCGTCCGCGTGACCGAGGGGTTCCAGCCCTGGGCCGACGACCTCGCAGAGAGCCTCGAGGACGACGACGCCGACGTTCGTCTCGTCAGTGCCGGCGCGAGCGTCGACCGTCTCGAAGCCGGCCACGATGACGGCGATGAGCACGAGCACGACGAACACAACCACGAGGACCACGCCGATCACGGTCACGAGGATGAACAGAATGACAACGAGGACCATGACCACAATCACGCCGTCGGCGACCCCCACTTCTGGCTCGATCCGACGCGCGCGATAACGGCCGTCGAGGCCATCCGCGACGGGTTCGTCGCCGTCGACGGCGCCAACGAGGACGCGTACGTCGACAACGCCGACGAGTACTGCGCCAGACTCGAGGAGCTCGACGAGACGTTCCAGTCGACGCTCGCGGACGCGTCCAAGGACGTCGTGCTCGTCGCCGGCCACGACGCGTACCAATATCTCGGTCACCGCTACGACTTCGAGATCAAGACGCTGACGGGGCTGGCACCCGACAGCCAGCAGACTCTGGCGGACAACGGGCGAGCACAGGAGATCATCGCGGAACACGACCTCGAGTACGTCTGTGTCGACCCGCTGGAATCGCAGACGGCGGCCGAGCGACTCGTCGAAGAGACGGACGCGACGGGCATCCTCCCGCTGACGCCGATCCCGGGCCAGACGCAGGAGTGGGTCGACGAGGGCTGGGGGTACGTCGAGATCATGGAGAACATCAACCTCGAAACGTTGTCGGAGGCCCTCGATACGCGATGAACGACTCGACCTCGACTGACTCCGAACCGGAGTGGACCGGGTCGGCGGGACCGGGGGCATCCGATCCGTCTCCCTCCACACTGATGGCGGTCGTCGTCGGCCCCGCAGAGCGGCCGGCCTGTACGATCTATCCGCCGGACGTGGCCACCCCCTATCGGACGACGACGTGGATAACGGCTCACGGGGACGCGTTCGTCGACCCGGAGGAGATGCGATGACGACCGCACCACCGGATGAACAGGATGCAACGGAGCCCATCGTCAGCATCGACGATGTGACGTTCCGGTACGGCGACCGACCGGTCCTCGAGGACGTCTCGATCGACGTCGATCCGGGCGCGTTTCTCGGACTGGTCGGGCCGAACGGAAGCGGCAAGAGCACACTCCTCGAACTTGTGCTCGGTCTCAAACGCCCGGACGCGGGGTCGGTGACGCTCTTCGGGGACCGCGCTCACGAGTTTGACAACGGTGAACGGATCGGATACGTCGCACAGGATGCCACCGAGACGGCGCGGACCATGCCGATGACGGTGCGCGAGGTCGTCGCAATGGGGCGATACCCCCACCGGCTCGTCGGTCGGTTCTCACGGGCAGACCACCGGGCGATCGACGAGGCGATCGCACGCGTCGGGATTACAGACCTCGCGTCGCGTCGCATCGGCCGGCTCTCCGGCGGACAGCGACAACGCGTGTTCATCGCCCGAGCGCTGGCGTCCGAGGCGGACCTCCTGATACTCGACGAACCGACCGTCGGCGTGGACGCGGAATCGCGGGAGGCGTTCTACACGCTCCTCGGCGACCTGAACGCGTCCGGGCTCACGATCGTCCTCATCGAACACGATATCGGCGTCGTCACGACGCACGCGACCGAGATCGCGTGTCTCAACCGCCGTCTGTACTTCGACGGCGATCCGGCGGACTTCGTCGCGACCGACGCCCTCTCGCAGGCGTACGGAACCGACCAGCACGTCGTCCACCACGATCACTGACCCATGACCACACGAACTACACCCGTACCTGACGCGACAAGCGAGAGCATGGCGATGGTATCATCGTTCCTCGGCATCGCGTTCGATCTCTTCGACTGGTTCCTCGAGGACGTCTACGGCGCGAGGATGGACTGGCTCGCCGACTTCCTCGGCGCATCGATGCTCGGCTATCCCTACATGCAGCGGGCGTACCTCGGTGCCGTATGTATCGCCGTTATTGGACCGCTCGTCGGGACGTTCCTCGTGCATCGAGAGCTCGCAATGATCGGTGATACGCTCGCCCATACTGCCTTCGCGGGCGTCGCCGTCGGACTGTTCATCAACGCGACGTTCTCGCTGTCGCTGCCGCCGCTGCTCACCGCTTTCGTGGTGGCGGTCGTCACGGCTCTGCTTGTCGAGTTACTAATTGAACACGCTGGCGCGGACAGCGATACGTCGCTGGCGATCGTGTTGACCGGCGGGTTCGCGCTCGGGAGCATTCTCATCACGGCGACGGATGGCGGGATCGCCGTCGGGATCGACGCCTACCTGTTCGGGAGTCTGGCGACCGTTTCGAAGTCGGACGTCGGGCTTCTCGTCTTCATGTGTCTGCTCGTTGGCGGGGTTGTCTCACTCGCGTATCGACCGCTGTTGTACGTCACGTTCGATGCGACGGCCGCCCGCACGGTGAGAATAAAGGTCAGACGCTACAAACGGCTCATGGTTGTTCTCACGGCGTTCGTCGTCGTCAGCGCAATGCAGATCATGGGCGTCATCCTGGTCGTCGCGATGCTCGTCGTGCCGGTCGCGACCGCGGCGCTCGTCGCCCGAAGCTTCAAGCGATCGATCCTCCTCGCGATACTCGCCGCCGAGTTCGCGGCGGTCGTCGGCGTCACGGTTTCGTACGCCTACGGCATCGCCGCCGGCGGCTCGATCGTCCTTACGGCAATCGGCGTCTACGTCGCCGTACTTGGTTCCCGAAAGTTACCTCGAGAAATACCCGTTCCGACGATGACGGGACGGAACCGGGATCTCGTCGAACACTCCGCAGACGGCATCAAGGCAGACGGGGGTGAGGAGGAATGACTGGCGAATCATCGCGTCGACGACGGAGACGCACGTTCGGACAGCCGGATCGACACCGCGAATCGTTCTCCCTCGAGTTATCGAGGCGGACGGCGCGTTCACGGAGAAACCTACACTTTTACAACCAAAACTTCAGTACTACAAGCAAGGTTGTATGAACGAACTGCTCGATGCTGACCGGACGATGGTCGACGGTTCCCGCTGCAGATCGCCCAGAACCGACCGTGCCAGGAGGAGGCACAAAGTTCCACGAATAGGACAGCACACTGCCCGGTGTGACGGTCAAGCACGACGGCACTGCCGGTTCTCCGATCACAATAATTGCTCGAGGAAGATCACTCGAGCGCGAGCGCAACCGACTGTTCACTCCCTCTACTGAGATGTTACGTGCCCTCCTCTCTCGACTCGGGTCGCTGTCGGCCGTGATGGTCGGCGTCTCACTGATCACGTACGGGTTCGTGTTTCTCACACCGGGCGATCCGGCGTACACGATCCTCAGAGAGCAACGCCAGAGCCCCCCGTCGGCGTCCGAAGTCGCGGCTTTCCGCGCCGAACACGGACTGGACGATCCCTTCCTCGTCCAGTACGTCTCGTGGCTCACCGACGCGGTTCAGGGAGACCTCGGAACCTCGTACTATCAGTCCGAACCCGTGACCTCGCTAGTGCTCGCACAGCTGCCGAACACGCTCGAGCTCGCACTAGCGGCGACGGTCATCTCGGTGCTGGTCGCTGTTCCGATGGGCGTGGTCAGTGCCGTCCACCGTGACACCTGGATCGATCGGACTAGCCAAGTTGTCGCGTTGATCGGCGTCTCGATGCCGAACTTCTGGCTCGGCTACTTGCTACTGCTCGTGTGCTCGCTGTGGCTCGGCCTGACGCCCGTCGGCGGGGCAGGGACCCTCGGTCACCTCGTGTTGCCCGCGATCACGCTTGGCACCGGGATGGCCGCAATCGTCACGCGGCTCGTCCGGACGTCGATGCTCGAGGTCCTCGAGGCCGAGTACGTCGATACTGCGCGGTCGAAGGGCGTCCGTGAACGGCTCGTGGTGTACAAACACGCGCTCCGGAACGCCCTCGTCCCGGTCGTAACGATCGTCGGGCTCCAGTTCGGGACCGTGATCAACGGTGCCGTGATCGTCGAGGCCGTCTTCCAGCGCCCCGGGTTGGGGACGCTACTCGTCGACGCTGTCTTCGCCAGAGACTACCCGATCGTCCAGGGCGTCGTTCTGGTGACGGCGGCCGTGTTCGTCGTGACCAACCAACTCGTCGATCTCGCGTACGTTGCGCTCGACCCGCGCATTGAACGCGGACGCGGAGGTGAGCGACCGTGAGCGAACGACGCTCCGGACCACTTCCCTCAAGCGCGGATCCGGCTGGTCTCCTCGAGCGGGGGCGACAGCTCGTCCCGCGGACGAACGCCCAGATCCGGCTGGGTGGCGGAATCGTCGGGCTGCTCGTGGCCGTCGCCTTCGTCGGCCCAATGGTGTCGCCGTATGATCCGGCAGCACAGGCACTCGAGGCCCGGCTTCAGGGACCATCGTTCGCTCATCCGCTTGGAACCGACGCGCTCGGCCGCGACGTGGCTACCCGGCTCGCCCACGGGGCTCGCGTCTCACTCGCACTAGCGCTCGGGGCGACGGCTGTCCGCCTCGTGATCGGAACGGCGATCGGCCTGCTCGCTGCGACGGGTGGGCGCGTCGTCGGCACTGTCCTGATGCGGCTCGTCGATATCCAACTCGCGTTCCCTGGACTCGTGCTCGCGCTCGTGATCGCCGGCGTCCTCGGGCCGAGTCTGCGAAACGTCGTCATCGCGCTCTCGATCGTCGGGTGGGCCTCGTACGCGCGGGTCATTCGAGGGAGCGTCCTCTCGATCAAAGAACGACCGTTCGTCCAGGCTGCGAAACTCTACGGGACGCCGTGGCACCGGCTCGTTCGCCGGCATCTGCTGCCACACGTCGCGAGTCCGGTAGTGGTCCTCGCGACGCTCAACCTCGGGACAGTCGTGCTGGCGGCCGCCGGGCTCTCCTATCTCGGACTGGGTGCCCAGCCTCCGACGGCCGAATGGGGGTCGATGATCGCTGACAGCCGGAGCTACCTGCGATCGGCACCGTGGCTCGTCACCGCACCCGGCGTCGCGATCATGCTGACCGTCATCGGCTTCAACCTACTCGGCGACGGGCTGCGAGACGCACTGGATCCCGACCACCTTGACGACCGCCAACGGAGACGAACCTGACCATGAACAACGCACTCGAGATCGAAAACCTCCACGTTCGATTCCACACCCGATCCGAAACGGTCCACGCAGTCAACGGCGCATCGTTCGAAATTGCCCCCGGCGAAATCGTTGGGCTGGTCGGCGAGAGCGGCTGTGGGAAGTCGGCCACCGCGCGATCGATCGTCCGCCTCGAATCGCCAGGCGAGATCACCGACGGCAGCATTCGATACGATGGCCAAGAGCTGACGACGGCCGACGACCGGACGCTCCGGCGGCTTCGCGGACGGGAACTCGCGATGGTCTTTCAGGACCCATCGACGACGCTGAACCCGGTGTACCCGGTTGGCGAACAGATCGCCGAGGCGCTGCGGATCCACCGCGACCCGGACCGTCAACCGTTCCTCAAAGAACTCGCTCTCGGGACGAGTTCCCGGCTCCGATCGACGCGGCTCCGGTCGGATGTCCTCGATCTCATGGAGACTGTCGGCATCCCCCGCCCCGGCGAGCGGATCGACGCCTGCCCACATCAGTTCAGCGGCGGCATGCGCCAGCGAGCGATACTTGCGATCGCACTCGCCCGTCAGCCGTCGGTGTTGATCGCCGACGAGCCGACGACGGCTCTGGATACGACGACGCAAGCGGCCATCCTCGAGCGGCTGGCTGAACTCAACGACGCACGCGGGATGGGAATGCTGGTGATCAGCCACGATTTCGATGTCGTCTCGGCGCTGTGCGACCGAATCGTCGTCATGTACGACGGCGTCGTCGTCGAGCAGGGCCCGGCCGACGAACTCCGTTCGAATCCCGCGCATCCGTACACGAAAGCGTTGCTCGGATGTCTGCCGAGCCGAGCCGATCCGCAGTCGCGATTGCCAACGGTCGAGGGGACACCACCGGACGGCACGTCGCCGTCGACGGGCTGTGCGTTCGCCGATCGCTGTCCGTTCGCGACCGACGACTGCCGCGGCCGGAATCCGCCCGTCGTCTCGGTCGGCCCGGATCGAACGGTCCGGTGTGGCGTGCCCAAAGCGCGCGACGCGTCGCTCGAGTCGATAGACGGCCGACAAACGACTGCGGAGACAGTGAGTAGTGCGCCGAACCCGTCGAACGCGTCGAGCACATCGGGTGTGTCAGATGCGCCGAACACGCCGTCGTCGCTGGCCGTCGACGGCGGGACAGCCGCGTCCCCCGCAAACGCGACAGTCGACTCACATACGGGCGGCAAGCCGACAACCGCTCTGTCGCTCGAGCCCGACGACTCGAAACCGGACGATCAGTCGACGCAGTCGAACGAACCGATCGTCGAACTCGAGTCCGTCACGAAGTCGTTCCGCCGCTCCGACGCGCTCGTCGACCGACTCCTCGGAGCCGACGATCGGATTCCGGCAGCCAGGAGCCTCTCGCTCGAGCTTCGCGCCGGCGAGACGGTCGGGCTGGTCGGCGAGAGTGGCTGTGGCAAGTCGACACTCGCGAAACTGATCGCGGGGCTCGAGGAACCCGACGACGGAGCTGTCAAACTCCATGGCCACCAGGTCGGCGTCGTCGACGGGCGGACGAGCGCGCAACTGGCCGAGATCGGTGTCGTATTCCAGCATCCGGGTGCGAGCCTCGACCCGAAGCGGACAGTGGCACAATCGATTGCCGAACCGCTGCTCGAGGCGGGGTGGTCGACGCCGCGGCGAACTGACCGCGTCGCGGAGGTGCTCTCGCTGGTCGATCTCTCGCCTGAGTGTGCCGATCGGTATCCGAAACAACTGTCCGGCGGGCAGCGCCAGCGCGTCGCGATCGCTCGCGCACTCGCGCTGGAACCGTCTGTACTTGTGGTCGACGAGCCGACGGCCGCGCTCGACGTCTCGACCCAGGCGACGATACTGAACCTGCTCGCCGACGTACAGGACGAACTCGGGCTCGCGACGCTGTTCGTCTCGCACGACCTCGATGTCGTTCGCCACGTCGCGGACCGAGTCGCAGTGATGTACTGCGGGCAGCTCGTCGAGACCGGCCCCGCTCGCTCAACGCTCTCGACGCCGACACATCCGTACACGCAAACGTTGCTAGACGCGATCCCGGACGATCGACGGGACGATGGGGCGGACACGAGTCAACGCGACGACGCGCTTGCGGGAGAGCCGCCAAGTCCTGCAGAACCACCGTCGGGCTGTGCCTTCCATCCGCGCTGTCCGGTCGCCACCGGGGAGTGTTCGCAGATCGAGCCGTCGTTGGAGTCCGCTGGCGACTCCCAGTCGCGCTGTCTGTATTCGGACGAGTGGACAGACGACGCGGATCGACGAGGTGGGGATCCGGATCGGCGGATGAGGGACGCGGATCGTTCGCGATCGGACGGCGAGCGAACGGATTCTGACTCGAGCATGTACGACGCCGATACCGAGGAATCGCACACTGAGACTACTGACGGCTCTCCAAGCCAATGACGCACGACAGTTACTTCATGATGGATCGCCGAACCGCACTGCAAACGACGCTCGGAACCGCGACACTCGCCGTCGCCGGCTGTCTCTCAAGCAACGCCAAGAGTGCCGATTTCCGGATCGGGAGCCCGTGGAAACCGAACCGGGATCCCCTCGATGGCGGGAGCATGATTCGCCGGCTCGGAATCACGGAGGCCCTGCTCGGCGTCAATTACGACGCCGAGCCGGCCCCCGAACTGGCGACCGAGTGGGTGCGACTTGACGATCGGCGATGGGAGTTCACGCTCCGGGAGGGCGTCACGTTTCACGATGGCGATGCCGTCGACGCGGCGGCTGTCATCGACTCGCTTCGCCGGACCACCGAGTCGACCGCGTTCGCGGATGTCCCGATCGAGACTGTCGAGGCGGTCGACGAAACAACCGTTGCCGTGACGACGACAACGCCGTTCGCTCCGTTACCGGCGCATCTCTCGCGCAACGAGGCGGTGATCCTCAGTCCCGACGCTGTCGACGCGGACGGGTCAGTCACTGACCTGTACAGCACCGGCCCGTTCGCCGTCGACTCGTTCCGGCCCGAGACCGCGGTTCGAACCGTCCGCAACGACGACTACTACGGGCAGTCGCCCGCCCTCGAGTCCGTCCGCTACGAGGTCGTCGCGGACGACCAGACGCGCCGGATGAAACTCGAGACCGGCGAACTCGAGATGGCGCGGACCCTCCCCCACGAGACGGTCGACTCGCTTGAGTCGACCGACGGGATCGATGTCTACACGCCGGCGGTGCCGCGGGTACGGTTCCTCACGTTCGATACGGACTCGGAACCGTTCGATGACGAACGCGTTCGACGGGCGGTCTCCCTGGCAATCGATCGGGAGACGATTACCGAGTCACTGCTCGACGGGGTCAGCGATCCCGCCATCAGCCCGTTTTCGTCGTCGATCACGGAGTGGGGGAATCCGGACCTCGATCCGAATCCGTACGATCCGGACCGAGCCCGGACACTGCTTTCCGAGGCCGGCTGGACCGGCGGGACCGGGGGACGAACCCGCGACGGCGAGCCCCTCTCGGTCGAGTTTCTCACCTTCGACGCCAGGAGCCTCCCACTCATCGCCGAGGTGATGCAGGACCACCTCGCCGACGTGGGAATCGAAGTCGACGTGACGGTCCTCGAGTACAGCGCGATGATCGATCAAGTCGGCCAAGGCTCGTTCGACGCGTACCTCACGTCGTGGGGGACTCTCTGGTACCCCGATCCCGATCGGCTTGCCGAGATGTTCCATTCGACGGCCGCATCGTTATACCACGGGTACGAGAACGACCGCGTCGATACGCTGCTCGAGGAGGCGCGGAAACTCGATGATACCGATACGCGGCGGGAACGATACCACGAAGTCCAGTCAATCGTCGCGGAAGAAGCGCCGATTGCAGTGATAACGAATTACACGAATGTTATCGCGACCATCACAAATGTCCGCGGGTATGAGCCCCATCCGACGGAATCGAAGTACGGACTCGAGTCGATCTCCCTGGACGATGACTAAAATAGTTTGAGACCAATAAGGTCAGCCATTCCATAGACTACAATATATGTTCTATATTATTACTGATCCCACATCTCTTGTCTCTAAAATCGAACCCCTATCGATGATAAGTGTGGTTTATTTTAATATTACTGTTGACAATAGATGCAGTATTATCGGCGTCACATTTCCCGTAGCGTTCCCGGAAGACTAAACTCGCAATGACTTCGTCTCTGGCCTGTTCAAGCGTTCTATGCGGTAACCGGTTCGTCATATAATCGATAGCAGTAGACAGCCATACCGCTCGTCGAGACGAATCTCGGTTTCGTCGTCCGAGACATGATCTGGACTTCGACTCATATCAGTTAATCTTATTTTTAAATTACCTTGACTGTCATTGATTCCATTCACTAGCCGAATCTGCCGAGAACCCAAACAGTATTTGAAGACGAAAATTCTTCAAAACAGAACGAACTCAACTTCACCAACAGCCTTGGTGATGCTTCTCACTCTATACGACCCTGATCAATCTCATAAGTACTATTATTGAAGTGAGTTTTCGGGCAGAATTCCCTCAGAAGACGCGACGCTTCACTGTTCAATCGGTATCTGAACACCGCCAAGCGACTGCGCTAGTCATACCAGACAGGCACCAGTGGAGGTGGAAAACTAGACGGAGACTTCTCTCACTTCCGTTCTCTATCACTGATAGTGGGGACTCAATACAGCGTAACGGTTACTTCGTGTTTTGGCATATCGATACGAACTCGGCTCCTCTCGTGTCGCGACTGTGTATTTGAGTTTGGGGGAGGATGACAAACCCGATATTTACATACGTACGTTTGTAATAAATGTTGCGCTGACTTCGTGATCTGCCGTACCAGAGGCCGTTTTACGCGTAAGGAACATGGCTGTTGTACGAATCAGGACGCCGTAATAGACATAGAATATCGTTCTCTATGAGTGGAGCGACAGTGTCTCCGACTTTCCCTTCCGCTTCTGCAAGTGTTTTCGTCCCGGTCTCGAAAAGCGGCCGAACGTGTACTGTTTCGATCGGTGCATCGCGTTCGGCAGCCTCAATGTCTTCGAGAAGCGTGCGTAGACACCTGCGAACGACGGAGAAAGGACCTGACGAGTGCGTCAGACCGGATACCGGCCAGCGGCTGATCGTCCCCGCCGAAGTCGTCTGGTCTCGTCACCGGCCCGCATAGTACGTCGGATCCGCGAGCGAGTCGACAGCCGATACCACCCTCCGAACCGGGAAAATCGTCACGCGTTCTCAAGCCCACGTACCCGCTATTACACTAGGTCGAACGTCCACCTCTGGTTTGCACCGCCGTTCCATTCCCACTGGACGACGGTAGCGCCGTCGTCCGTCGACGCGCCGTCGACGTCAGCGACCTTTCCGCTATTGGCGTTCTCGATGCGGTAGGTACCGTCACCGTTGTCGACGATGTGCCAGTCCTGGGTCGCGTGCCCGGTGTCGGCGTACTGCTGGACGTTCCCACCGTCGCTCGTATCGGCGCTGGTCACTTCCATGAGCTTCCCGCTGTTAACGTTCCGAAGGTGGAACGTCTCGTGGTCGTCCGTCTCGACCACATCCCACTGCTGGCAGGCGTGGCCGGTATCGCTGTACTGGTGAACGTCGTCGCCGTCGCTCGTTCCGGCAGCAGCGACCTCGAGGCGCTTACCGCTGTTGACGTTCGTGATCGCGTAGGTCCCCTCGCTGATACCGATACCGCTGGTGACATTGCTGCAGTCGTAGCTTCCGGTGCTCGGCATCGGGCTCTGCGTGCTCGGCGTCCCGTCGCAGGCGACGACCGGCCAGTCGTTCTCCCACTGGATTCGATCGAGCATCATCGTGCGGTCTTCTCGGTCCGCCGTGGCCTCGACGTGGTAGAGCATCCACCAGTCGCCGTTTTCGTCCCGGATCGCGGTGTTGTGGCCCGGACCGGTGAACTCGTCCGTCCCGTTGAGGATCGACACGCCGCTCCGATGCTCGTTCAGGTCGCGCAGATCGGTCCCGTTCTGATTGTAGTAGGGGCCGAAGAACGACTCGGACCGGCCGACCTCAAGCTCGTAGGTACTATCGTAGCCGTCACAGCAGTGGCCGGTCGAGTAGAACAGGTAATAGTAACCGTTCTCCCGGACGATCATCGGACCTTCGCGGTCGTCACCGGCCAGGTGGAACGTCGTCCCCGGGACGTAATCCATTCCGTCGCTCGTGAGTTCGACGCCGTAGAAGCCATAAAAGCTCCCCCAGACGATGTAGGGAGTGCCATCGACAACGCGGAACTCCGAATCGATACAGTTGGTCATCCCGAGGTCCTCATCCCTGAACACCGGTCCCTGATCCTCGAACGGGCCGTCCGGCGTGTCCGAGATCGCGACGCCGATCCCGGGGTTGTCGGTGCTCCCCCACGTCGAATAGGAGTAGTAGAGGTAGTACTGGCCGTTGTAGTAGTTGATGTCGGGCGCCCACACACCCGCGTCGGGATCGTCACGCCA
This sequence comes from Natrinema sp. SYSU A 869, assembly GCF_019879105.1. Lineage (NCBI taxonomy): Archaea > Methanobacteriati > Methanobacteriota > Halobacteria > Halobacteriales > Natrialbaceae > Natrinema > Natrinema sp. SYSU A 869. The sequence goes on from NZ_CP082247.1 coordinate 710,118, forward strand.
GTCAGGGTAACTGTCGAACGCAGAATCGATGTACGTCCAGTTGGCCAAGTCATCCGAGGTCGCTATTGGAACGATGTCCTCCGGCGTCTCGGTCCCGTACGCGTAGTAGGTACCATCGTCAGCCTGGATAGCGGTCACGTCACCGAATCCGATCGGACCGACCGGATTGTGGTAATGGGTCGAACTGTCGTCCGCGGACGCCGACCCACTCGTCGCAACTGCACCCGCAGTTCCGAGCGCACCGACTCCGATCGTTTGCAGGACACTTCGCCTATCGATGTCTGTGTGTTCATGACTATCAGCCATGTGTTATGATTATAAACATCGATACATAATAATTCTTCGTATACCACATCTAACACTAGTCGACAGCACTGCAATTAAAGGGTAGTCGGGTCGGTACTCCATTTACACCGACGTGAACGGTCAGCGTTGATCGCCTAACCGCGGTCGCTCCACTGGATGACGCTGTCGGCGTCCTCCACAATACAACCTGGCAGCAGCGTTTGGCCACGTAACCGCCCTATCATTGCCGGATTCGCTGCAATCTTCGGACTACATAGATCATAGTCCAATACTATCAAAGAATATTTAGTAAATGATAGTGAATGGCAAATCGAATGGTACATAATCACAACCATAGATCGGTGACCAGTAACACCGATGACAACCGTGGGATCGTCTCTCGTCGACGCTTTCTGGCTCTCCAGTCGATGGTCGTGGCCGGAGCCGCCACCGGGACAGCGGTAGGGAATCCGCACACAGGATCCGCTGATGAAATACAGAACACCGTCTCGCTGAACCTCGCGGAACGAACGGAAGCAGCGGTTTCCGACCAGTTGTTCGGACGGCTCTGCGAGCACTACGAGTCAGGCACGATCTATCCGGGTATCTACTCCGAGCACGTCACGAACAACTCGTTCTATCCCAGGGAGTGGTCGGAAGACGATCACTTCGGCCCGAAGACGTTCTTTGACCCTGGATCGATAGACCGCCACGAGAACGTCCCGTTCCCGTGGGAACCCGTCGGCGACTCCGGCGTCGCCTTCGAGCAGCGAGAGGCCGGCGTCGCCGCCGTTGAGACGACAGATTACCAGCGAATCGCCATCGAGGACGCTCGTGGCGGTATCTCTCAAAAAATCGTCCTCCCAGACTTCCGCACACTGGGATACGACCTCTCGTTTTCGGTTCGTGGCGACGGTCTCGAGACCATTACCGCTGCCATCACGACGCTGGACGGCGAGACCCTCGCAGCCACCGACGTCGCCGTCGCCGACGACTGGAATCGTCACGAAGTCACACTCAAACTGGCCGAAGAGAGCGGCGATCAGTACGTCGCTGGGTCGGTCGCGGACGTCGAAACGCCCTACGGAAAGTATGTCCTCGAGTTCACCGCGGAGGGAAGCGGCCGCGTTGATTTCGACTGGATCATGCTTCGGGCGGACGACGCGATCAACGGCAAGTTCAACCCGTCGACCGTTGAGCTGATGCGAGAGCAGAACGCGACCTGGCTGAAGTGGCCGGGCGGGAACTTCACGAGTCAGTACAATTGGCGGGACGGCATCGGCCCGCTCGACGAACGGCCGATGCGCTTCAATCACGCGTGGGGCGGCGTCGATCCGAACTACTTTGGCACGGACGAGTACCTCGAGCTGTGTGAGGTCGCCGATCTCACGCCGCGTCTCACCGTCGGCTGGTGGGACAATCCGGGAGAGTGGGCGGCTGAGAGACAGATTCTCCCCAAAGACGCTGCCGACTGGGTCGAGTACTGTAACGGTTCGACGGACACGGAGATGGGTGCACTTCGTGCCGAGAACGGTCACCCGGAACCGTACGACATCGAACATTGGGAGGTCGGCAACGAGGTGTGGGGCCCGTGGCAGCGCGGTCACACGGCCGATCCCTCGGAGTACGCGAGCGGATCCGCGGAGCGGATCGGGTTCAACGAGTACTACGACGCGATGATGGCGGTCGACGACTCCATAACCGTCCTCGCGGATGGAATGGATCCGGGATACAACGAATCGAATACGCCGGATCCGGCCGAGTGGAACAGCACGCTGTTCGAAGAGTCGGGCGACCGCCTCGACGGACTGGACCTGCACCGCTACAACTGGGGAATCGAGAGCCAAGCGGAACGGGACGCGTGGTACGATGAGAACGACGCCGGCCCCATCGACTACAACGAGGTGTTGCTCATGTTCCCGACGCAATTTGGCGTATTGATGGACGAACTCAGCGCCGAGGCCGCCGATGCGGACATCGAGAACTTCCGGATCAACGTCGGCGAGTACGGGCTCTTCCCGTCGGTCGACGAGGGCGCTCCGTACCCCGGTCCGGAGACGATGCCGGGTGGCTCCTATATTTCGGGGATGCTCAACTCGTTCATCCGGCAGAGCGAGACCGTCGTCGAGGCCTCCCAGACGTGGGTGCCCGTCCGCATGTTCCCGCCAGAGTTCACCGAGGCACCGCCGGACCCGAACCCGCTGGCCCCGGCGGGATCGGTGTTCGGCCTCTACTCGGCGGTGTTCGAGACCAACGCCGAGTGGCACGCGATCGACCTCGACGTCGGCGGTGCCGGTCGAACGATTCCTGACACCGGCCCGCGAATTCGCCACATGGCGGATGTTCCCTACGTCGACGCCGCCGCCATACAGAACACGCGTGGGAAGGAACTGTGTGTCTTTCTGACTAACCGAAACCTCCGGGGAAGCAGTGAGGTCACCATCGACCTTCCCGAGGAGTACGCCGGCAAACCGGTGGCGATCACCCGCCACCGAGCGACTGCGAGCGAGCGACCGCTCCCACACGACTTTCAGGAATCGTGGGAGGAACCGGACGTCTACGAGGTCGACCATGCAATCGAATCCGTCGATCATGATGGCTCGCTCACGCTCGAGGTCGGACCCGCCGCAGTCGTCCGATTACTCGTCGACAACGATCACGGCCGTCCCGATACGGTCGGTGACGACGGCGTCTGGTCGGGACTCAACGGTAGTGAGTGCGAACACCATCCAGGAAACGGAAAGGGGCACGGTGGTCCGCCGTCTGACTCGCACGACCAGCGAGGATCCGGCAAACGATAGCGGTGTTACGGTGAGATCCCGTTCGTCCCACGGTATAGACCGCTCGGATCCTATTTCTATTCAACAGAACCGGTTACAGGATCTGGTAGCCGCCGTCGACATAGAGGAGATGGCCGGTGACGTAGTCGGCGTCGTCGGAGGCCAAAAATAGGTACGAGCCCGCGAGTTCGTCGGGTGTTCCCATCCTCCCCATCGGGATCTCGGGGTTGATCTCTTGCTCGTTGAGATCGGGAAGCTCCGCATCGGGGAGGATGAATCCGTCATCGATCTCCCGGTCGAAGTCGGGGTTGCCAGCACCGAAGGTGGTCTCGATGATCCCCGGCGCGACGGCGTTAACCCGGATGTCGTACCGGGCGAGTTCGAGCGCCGCAACGCGGGTGAGCATCATGACCGCTCCCTTCGAGGCGTCGTACATCGAGTGGCCGACCTGTGCGTACTCGGAGCTGATCGAGGCCGTGTTCACGATCGAGCCCGGTTCCTCCCGGTCGAGCATGTCTCGAGCCGCCGCCCGACAGCCGGCGAAGACGCCGCGGACGTTGATCGCGAACACCTGATCGAACGCGTCGGCGTCGGTTTCTACCAGCGATGCCTCACGGTAGATGCCGGCGTTGTTGACCATCACATCGACGCCTCCAAACTCCCTGGCGGCTTCGACGACCGCGCCGACGTCCTCGGGATCGGAGACGTCCGTTTCGATAAACTCCGCTCGGCCGCCGTTATCTTCGACGAGCTCGTGTGTCGGCGCCGACGCGTCGTCTTCCTTGGGCTGTTCGCGGATGTCCGCGACGATCACCGTCGCGTCTGCCTTTCCGAACCGGCGAGCGACTTCGCGGCCGATACCGGACGTTCCGCCGGTCACGATCACGGTCTCGTCGGAGAAGTCATACGTAATCTCTCCCATATCCTACCTGTCGCTACCAGTCACTTAATTATTGCTTCGACCGATCGGAGGACACCCGGACTGACGGCGTCGGGGAACGGCTGCGAATATGAGAGCTGACGCCGACAACTGCGAACTCGAGCCCCGACCCCCGTCTACTCGCTTCGACCACTCGAATTTATGTAAACAGAGACGGGTGTGGAAATCGTGAGTCAGCCTATTGGACGGATCGAAACCGATCTGCTAGAACCGACCGTGAGGACGCGGGTGAGCGCCAGATGACGACTGATGGGAACCGAAACGGAAAAGCGCTCTACACGCCGCCGGAGGGTGCTCCCGGGCCCGGTGCGATGTACCCCCGTGTCGTCTGCTTGGACCACGACGAGTCCGAGGGAGAGACCCTGCTCGCGACCTTCGAACAGTACGAGAGTATCGACAATGATGGCACAGGACAGCCGGTCTTCCCGCTTTACCGCAGTCCTGACGGGGGAGAAACCTGGTCGCGATTCTCCGAAATCCGCGACATGCAAAACGGCTGGGGGCTCCGATATCAACCGACGCTATTCGAACTGCCCGAGTCGATCGGCCCCTGGTCGGCGGGAACGATACTAGCTGCGGGGAACTCCATCCCGGACGACCGATCCCGGACGAAAATCGACGTGTACGCGAGCGAGGATGGCGGCCGAAACTGGTCGTCCGTGAGTACGGTGGCAACCGGTGGCAAAGCCGTTCCTCAAGCCGGTGCGACGCCGGTCTGGGAACCCGAGTTCGCGATCGACGCCGACGGGAACCTCGTCTGTTACTTCGCCGACGAACGCCACCGCGAGGAGGGGTACGCTCAGCTCGTCGGACACCGCGTCTCCCGCGACGGCGGTCGAACGTGGGGCGAGGAGACGTTCGACGTCGCGATCCCCGACGGCGAGCAGCGACCGGGGATGCCCGTCGTGACGACACTCCCCGACGGCGGCTACGCGATGGTCTTCGAGATCGTCGGACCGAAATACGACGGAGGGATCTTCGTCAAGACCTCCCCGGACGGACGGTCGTGGGGAGAGCCGGCCGACATCGGCGCTCCGGTCCGGACGGCGGAGGGTACCAGCTCACGAACGGCCCCTACATCACGTGGACGGCCGCCGGCGGCGACGAGGGGACCGCACTCGTCTCAGGGAAGACGCTGCGCGACCCGGACGGGCGACAGGCCCCCGGAAGCGGCCGGACGCTCCTCGCCACGACCGATCTCTCGGGGTTCGACTCGTGGACGACCGTTTCCGCGCCGCTCGAGTTCGACGACGCGATCGACGTCGGTCACGAGACAGTCGGGTGGACCACGCCGTTACTGCCCTCGCGGGACGATGAACGGCTGCTCCAGTTGACCTCGACGTCGGTCCAGGGCGAACGCTGTGCAATCAGCTACGCGTCCGGCCCGCTGACGCTGTGACGGTCGATCGTTCGGCATCGGAATCCGGGGCGAAACTCAGCCGCACTCCTTGGACCCGAGATCGTCGACGAGCGCGGCGAGGGCCGCCATCCCAACGGGCTGCGCTCCGTACGCGTCCGTGATTCGAAACGTGAACGCGCCGACGCGGCCGTCGCCGACCTCGCGAACGACGGCCGCTGCCGACCGGTTCGCTAGCCAGCCTTCGACGTAGCCGATCGACACGTCGTCATCCGTCGAGATATCGGCGACCACGTCGTAGGGGTAGAGACCTTCTAGTTCCCACCCGGGAACGGTGTCGACGTACTCGGCCAGCGAGGCGTCGTTGCAGTAAAACAGCGACGCCACGAGATTCCAGCTTTCCGTTTCCGGCAAACGACGGTACTCGAAGAACTCCTCGTCCGCCATGTGTCCGCTCTCGTCGGGGAGAAACACGGCGACTCCACCGTCTTCGACGTACGCTCGAACGGCAGAGTCTGGATGGACCACCAGCGCCACGTCGACGGTCTCGTCGAGGCTCGAGACGACCTCGAAGCCGGTCTTGGACAGTCCGTCGGCGAGCCCCTCGGCGTCGGTGTACACCGTCGTATCGCTGTCGGCGCTGGGTTCGGGAACGACGGTGATCGGTTCCCCGTTTGTCGGCGCGCTCGGCACCGAGACCGTCAGTTCGTCGTCGCGGACGCCGTCGACGGACGGGACGTCGACAGTGATGGCGTTTTCGACGCGTTCGACGCCGAAACCGTCAATTTCCACGTCGACGGTGCTCGACTCCCCGAAGATCGACCACTCGAGCGGACCGTCGACGGCGTCGGTGGTGCCGTTGCTGACGACCACGTCGGCGGTCAGCGTCCCGCCCGACGCGACGGCGTGGGCGTCCGGATCGACGCTGACGAGGACGTCACTGTTTATTCGGGCGATGTCGTCGTGGAACGCCTTCTCCTCGCGGCGATAGTCCAGCACCCCGTTGAACTCCCACTCGATGTCGGAGAACTCCGTGAGCACGTATCCGGCGATGTCCTCACGGGTCCGCATCCGTTCGATGACGTCCGCGATCGAGCGGAACTCGCGACGCTGCCACGCGTCGGCCATCGCCGACCAGTCGTCGAAGACGTCCGAGAGGGCCGTCTCCTCGAACCGGTCGTACGCTCCCGCGGGACGCTTGATCGGGTCGTCGAAGAACTCGTAGTCGAACCACGGCGGTTCGCCGCCGTAGTGCTCCTCGATCGCGGGCAGATCGCACATCCCCCACGTCCCGAACTCGGAGACGATCTGTGGCGCGTCCGCCGGATCGGTCTCCGTTGCGCCGTAGTTGTCCGCCGGTGACGACGTCATCGACTCAAGATCGTCCGCCCACGCGGCCGCGCGGTCCGGACTGACGAAGTACCGGTGGTAATCGTTCACGTCGGTCGCCACGTGAGCCCAGCCGGAGTTGTCGCAGACGAGCCGCGTGGGATCCCACTCCCGGGCTGATTCGTAGAGATCCGCGAGGTACCGCTGTTTCGCTTCGTCCACCCACAGCGACGTCTCGTCCTCGAGTCCCTGGGGGTTTCCGATCCCCCACTCCTCGTTGTACAGGCTCCAGACAATCACACTGGGTCGGTTGTAGTCCCGGTCGATCATACCGCGGATCTGTTCGCGGACCTCCCGCCTCGAGCGGTCGGTGTGCACCGTCGGATTCGCGGGCTCCTCCCAGACGAGGATTCCGAGTCGATCCGCGAGTTCCAGGAAGTCCGGATGGGCCGGCTTGATGTGCTTGCGGAGCAGGTTGAACCCGAGTTCCTTCGCCGTGCAAATCTCGGACTCGAAGAGATCGGCGTCGAACGGCCGGTACAGCGTCTCCGGGTAGTACCCCTGATCGAGCGCGCCCCGCACGTAGAACGGGTCTCCGTTCAGGTACAGGCGGCCGTCGCGAGACTCGACGCTCCGCATCCCGAAGTAGTCCTCGTACCGATCGACGACCGTGCCGTCGCGCGACAGTTCCACGACGATGTCGTACAGCACCGGGGTCTGCGGCGTCCAGTACTCGGGGTCGCCGATGGCCAGCACCGCGGTTCCCGCCCCCGCGTCTACGTCGACGGTCGATCTCGTGACCGACTCACCGTCCCGCTCGACCATCACGGCGGCGGTCAGGTCGGTCGCACTCGCGGGCGTCGCGTCGAGATCGATCCGTACCGTGTCGTCGTCGAGATCCGGCGTCGCGCGAACGCCGTCGACGTGCCACTTCGGGACGGTCGTTACCGTGACGTCCTGCCAGATCCCGCTGATGCGCTGATACCACGGCGCGCCCTGCTTTCCGTGGGGGATCTCGCTTACGTCTTCGGGATCGGTCACTGCGACGACGATCACGTCCTCGCCGTCAGTCACCGCATCCGTGATATCTATCTCGAAAGGGAGATAGCCGCCGCGATGCTCCCCGACCCGCTCGCCGTTCACCCACACCGTCGCCTCGTAGTCGACGGCGCCGAATCGGAGGAGCGTGCGGTCGTCTCCGGACCGTGGGAGGGCGGTATGACGGCGGTACCACGCGGTCCCGGTGTACTCGCGATACTCGTCGCGCTCTTGCCAAGCGTGGGGGACGTCAACGGTGCAACGGCGATCGGGCCAGGTCGCGTCCGGAGCGTACCAGTTACCGGAGCGTCCGTCGGACGCCGGGTCGGTAACGAACTCCCACGGTCCGTTTAGTGTTCTCGTTTCTCGGTAACTCTCTGTCATTGATGATCTATGTACTTACTATCGAACTGGCTGCGGGTGAGTATCCGACGTTCAGGCGGACAGTTCGTCCACCGGGACGCCTCCGTGTCATAGCCTATCACCCACGGTAATCGTTTGCACCACGGTCATATATCTCTTCCTCCGACAGCCGTACAGAGAAGCCGCGATATCGCGATCGGACGAGGTTCACAGTACTTCCTCGAAGCTGATGGGACAGCGGATCGAACGGTCTGCATCCACAACGATTTATTGGACGCCCCTCGTTGCGAGGGATATGACGGCGATACGCGACCAGAAACTGACGCGTCTAGACGAGTACATGGCCGAACAGGAGTTGACCGAATTGTGGTTCCTCAGGCCGGAGAACTTCGCGTGGCTCACCGGCGGGAACTCGACCGTCGACCGTGCGGCGGACGTCGGCGTCGCCGCGCTCGGCTACGACGGCGACGCGGTGCGCGCGCTCACGTCGAACAACGAGGCGGAGCGGTTCCGTGAGGAGGAACTCCCGTCGGCAGTGCCCGTCGAGACGTTCGACTGGCACGAGTCCTCGCTCGGCGAGGCAGTGGCGCGTGCGAGCACCGATCGAGCCGGCACGGACGTTCCGACGGTACCGGGCCTCGAGCCGATAGACATCTCCCAACTGCGGCTTCCGCTTACCGAGCATGACCAGCAGACACTCGAGCGGGCCGGCCGAGCCACCGCCGACGCGGTCGAAACGGTCGCACGGGAGGTGTCTCCGGACGATACCGAACGTACCGCGGCGGGACGGCTTCGCGACGAACTCTGGCAGCGGGGCCTCGAGTCGCCCGTCGTCCTCGTCGGCGGCGCCGAGCGCTCCCAGCGCCATCGACACTTCACGCCGACGGACAAGCCGCTGGGCGACTACGCGCTGCTCACCGTCGTCGCGGTCGAACGCGGCGTCAACATCGCCGTCACGCGGACCGTCGACTTCGACGCCCCCTCGTGGCTGCGCGAGCGCCACGACGACGCGAGCCGTGTCGCGGCGACGGCGATGGCGGCGACGCAGGACGCTGCGACGGCCGACGACGGCACCGCCGGCGACGTCTTCGCAGAGATTGAGCGAGCGTACGCAGCCGTCAGTTGGGAGGGCGAATGGCAGCAACACCATCAGGGCGGTGCCATCGGGTTCGAGAGTCGGGAATGGACCGCGACACCGTCGGCCGACGCGCCCGTCGAAACGCCCGCGCCGTACGCCTGGAACCCGACGGTACAGGGGGCGAAGACGGAGGATACCGTCCTGATTTCGCCGACCGACGTCGACGTGGTCACCGATACCGGCTCGTGGCCCACCGCGGAGTACGCGGCCGTCGATGCCGATCTGCGCCTCGAGTTACCGACGCCGCTCACCAGATAGACCGCGACGCTCGTGGTTCGGATTCAATGCGCCTCCGAACGACTGATTCGTTCGAGAGGTGTGTGAAAATGCTGGGAGCGTCAGTTCAGTTCGAGCAGATACTTGGCGGTCGCAGCCAGCAGGTCGTCGACTATCTCGTCTCGCTCGAGTATCATGTCCTCCACGTTACGCGCGCAGAGCAACCGTGAAAAGTAGCGAGGTGAAGTCTGTGCGGGTGCCAGTTACCCGGTCGTGCCGGTCCCCTGAACTTGGACGGCACGGACGATCTCTCCCTGGAAGAAGAGATAGACGATGAACAGCGGAAGCGACGCCAGCACCGTCACGGCCATGTGCAGACCAGGCGTCGTGATGTTCCCTTGGTAGAGGTTCACCAGTCCAATGGGAAGCGTGTACGCCGACTCATCGGAGAGGACGATGAGCGGCCAGAGGAACGCGTTCCAGTTGTAGACGAACATGAACAGCGCGAGCGAGGCGAGGATGGGCCTGGCCAGCGGCAGGATGATACGGTAGTAGATTTGGAACGTCGAGAACCCATCGAGGCGCGCGGCCTCCTCGTACTCGTCAGGGATGTCCCGGAAGAACTGGTACAGGAGGAAGACGCCGAGCGGACTCGCAACCGCTGGCAGAATCACCCCCCAGTAGGAGTTCACTAGGCCGAGATCGGCAACGACCGTGTACAGCGGGACGATGTTCATGTAGTACGGCACCATGAAACTCGCGAGGATAACGCCCATCACGATAGATTGGCCGGGCCAGTCGAGTCGCGTGAGCGAGAACGCGATCATCGAGTCGACAACGAGGATGATGATCGTTGCCCCACCGGCAATAACAAACGTGTTAATAGTCCACTGGACGAACAGCGACTCCGTCAGGAGGTACTGGTAGTGCTCGAGCGTGATTTCCGGCGGGATCCAGTGCGGTTTCGGGTCCATCAGGTACTTCCGCGGCTGGAACGACCGTGAGATCGTATAGAGGTACGGGATCGCCATGAGGAGGGCGACACCGTACAGCACCACGTGGGTGCCCAGCGAGCGAAGCGAAACGTCGTCGAGTCGACTCGTCTGTTGTGTCGTGGAATCAGTCATTGGTACCGATCACCTTGAAGTTGATAATCGCGATGAGTACGAGTATCATGACAAGAACGTAGCCGATTGCAGCTCCGTAGCCGTATTGATGTTGGGAGAAGGCGCTCCGGTAGAGGTAGTACACCAGCGTGTCCGTCGAACCTCTCGGACCGCCCGTGGTCAACACGAACGGCTGCGCGAATACTTGGAACTGGAGAATGAACTGAATGATGACGACGAAGAGAATGGAGTTGCGCATCTGCGGGAGCGTGACGTCTTTGAATGCACGCCACGTGCTCGCGCCGTCGAGTCTGGCGGCTTCATAGAGGCGTTCCGGAACGCTCTGTCGAGCCGCGAGAAAGATCACGAAGTTGAATCCGACCAGCCACCAGACGGTCATGAATGCGAGCGCCGGCATCGCTAATTCCGTAGACGTCAGCCAGCCGGGTGGGTCCGACATAACGTATCCGAGATAGTGGTTGATCAGCCCATAGCTCTCGGAGTAGACCTCCGACCAGATGAGCGTGACAACCGCGACGGTTAGGATATACGGGCTGAAGTAAATCGCCCGGAGGACACGTTTGCCCTTGACGTTCTTGTTAACGCCGAGTGCCAATCCCAGCCCAACGATGACGAGCAGCGGGACCGAGAGTGCGACAAAGTATATCGTCCCTTTCATCGCATCCCAGAAGACGGGGTCGTTGAACAGTTCGATGTAGTTGTCGAGTCCGATGAATTCGGACTCGGAAGGGACGAACGGGTCCCAGTTGTGAAGGCTCATGTAGAAGCCCTTCAGCGCCGGCCACACGAGGAACACCGAGAATACCGCCAGATACGGAATCGACCACCCGATTCCTTCGACCGTTTCCTTCCGGATACCGAATACGGTCTGCTGAGCGCGCTCGTTTCACTGCTCGTGAAACGGTTTCGTATTCCCATCTGTCAGTTACTCCTCAAGGCCGTTACTGATCTCCGAGACGCCGTCGTCGAGTGCCTCTTGGGGGCTCCCGTAGTTGTGACCCCACATGTCGAGCAGCCACTGGTACCAACTCTCCGAGTTGGGGTCGCCGTTTGGCACCTTCGGGTGATAGAAGTACATGTCGTCTTCCGCCATCTCGAGGTACTTACTGAGGGTTTTGTCGTAGAACGACGCGTTTTGAAACACGTCGGACTCCCTGATGTCCGCGGCGGCGGGAAGGTGACCGGCTCGAGCACCCCACTCTGGGTTTTCAGTCGTCAACCAGTGGGCAACCTCCGCTGCGATTTCGGACTTTTCATCGCTACGGTTCTGGTTCCCGGGTAACACAATCGTGTGACCGTCCGCCCAGACCTGATCCTGGGTCTTATTGGGAGCGATGGTCGGCTTGAAGAAGCCCCAATCGATGTCCGACTCCTCGAGGGTGGCCACGTACCACGTACCGTTCATCGTCATGCCCAGATTTCCGTTCTCAAAGGCGTTTGCACCCCAGTCCGCTTCAGTTGTCTGGGAGGACCACTCCATATCACCGGTCATGTCCCAGAACAGTTCGGAGGTCTCTTGGCCCGCTTGGCCGTCGAACGTCGGATTCCAATCGCTGTCGAAAAGCTCTCCGCCCTGTTGCTTGACGAGAGTGCTCCACGTTCGCCACGAGCCGAAGCCGTCATTGTAGGGAGTCTGGCTGAACGCCGATTTATCGGTTTCTTCGGCGATGGCGTTCCCTGCGGCTTGGAACTCCTCCCAGTTCGTCGGCGGGGACTCAGGGTCGAGGCCTGCTTCCTCAAAGATACCCTTATTGTAGTACATCCCGACCGGGTGCAAGTCCATCGGAAGCGCTCGCGTCTCATCTTCGACCGACACGAGGTCCCAGTGGTTATCGAGGTAATCGCCTTCGATTTCCTCGGTATCGATGTAGTTGTCCATCGGCACGATCGTGTCGTCCCACGCACGCAGATACGCTGCATGCATAACCGCTAGATCAGGCCCGCTACCGCCCGCAAGAGTAGTGTATAGGTTATTGTAGTACTGATCCCACGGCGTTCGCTGCCGGTCTATTTTCACCTCCTCGTCCACGTCAAGCGGCTGTTCGTCATTGAACTTTTGAACGATGTCCTCCATCACGGGGCCTTCGCCACCGCTGAACAGTTCCCAGAATGAAATGGTGTAGCCGCTAGAGCCCCCGGTACAGCCGGCGAGCGAGACGGCGCCTGTAGCACCAACGCTTTGGATGAATCTACGACGCGATTTCGTCGATATTCGATCACGAGTCATGTTTGTTCCCATTAGTCATGCTCAACTGCATCATGATAAATATTCGGGGTTGGAGGCAATCACGCCCGTGACGTCTACAATTACCCGAATAGGAACAGGTTCCTCTGAATTAGTATGGAAATCTCGATATTCACACCATCGCCAATGAGTGCGAGTCCAGTAACGAGCGTATCTCAGTTTCGTCGAAGTACTGCAGAATTCGTCGCTCTGCTGGCTGTACTGGATCCCATATAGACGGCCCACGACCCGACGTATCGAATCTAGTCGCCAAGCTCAGTTCTTGAAAAGAGTGACCTATCCAAAGGGTTATTATACGTTGATAGTAACCTTGTACCATGAGTCGTGTTAGTATTGAGGACGTATCGAAGCTCTACGACGGAAGTAGCGACGGAAAAGACACAATCGTGGCCGTCGACGAAGTTAATTTCGACATCAAAGACGGCGAATTTCTCACCATCGTCGGGCCGTCTGGATCGGGCAAGTCGACACTACTGCGGATGGTCGCGGGCCTCGAAGACATCAGCAAGGGACAGATTCGTATCGGTGACCGCGTCGTCAACAACATTCAACCCCAAGACCGAGGGGTCGCCATGGTGTTCCAGAACTACGCGCTGTACCCACACATGACAACTCGGAAGAATATGGCCTACGGGCTAAAGCTGACGTCGGACCTCAATGACGACGAGGTCCAGCAGCGAGTCGAGGACGCTGCCGAGATGATGGGCATCGAAGACCAACTCGACAAGAAACCTGGGAGCCTCTCCGGTGGCCAGCAACAGCGGGTTGCCACCGGCCGCGCTATCGTCCGCGATCCAGAAGTGTTCCTCATGGACGAGCCACTGTCGAATCTGGACGCGAAACTTCGCGCGCATATGCGGACGGAGATCCAACGCATTCACGAGGACCTCGGAACCACGTTCATCTACGTGACCCACGACCAAGAAGAAGCGATGACGATGTCCGATCGCGTCGCCATCCTCGATCAGGGGAAAGTCCAACAGATCGGGACGCCCGACCAAATCTATAATGAACCCCAGAATCTCTTCGTCGCCGACTTCGTTGGCAGCCCTGCAATGAACCCGTTCGACGTCGAACTTGACGGAACGACGCTAATTGGAGCCGACTTCGAATACGAGCTGTCCGAGGAGTACGCCGAGCGAGTACGGGAACAGATCGCGGATGGGGAGTCTCTCGTGCTCGGGATTCGGCCTGAAGATATTCACCTCACGGACTCCTCAGCCTGGAACGCCATCGAGGCTTTCCTTGACGTGCTAGAACCCGTGGGATCAGACAACTACCTCTACCTCGAGATGAAGGGGGTCGAGGAATGCCGGGTTCGGGTTCCCGGCGACGTGAAACCCGAGGAAAACGACTCGCTGACAATCTCCTTCGACGAGGACGACATCCACCTCTTTCGACAATCCAACGGCCGGAACATTCTGGCAGAGGAACGCGAGAAACAGGAAGTCACCGCGTGAGTTAGCTGTTGGCGCAGTAGTTCGGTAGCGACGAAGTCTGGCCGCAGTGCTGGCGAGGTGATGAAATCAAGTTCTCGGACGATCGGCTGCCTGTTACAGTATGTCGCCTCGAGCTACTGTCGATAAACGTGGTGTGCAGCGGCGTCTAGGCGACCAGTGATTGGCTATCAGTTGCCCAGTCAGCCTGCGTTCTCAGAGTTTGTTCAACTTCAGCGGACACTCCGCGTACTGAATCTCACAGAGGTCCTCGTTCATCGCGGTCGAGGTCATCTGGAGGAGGTGTTTGCCGTTCGCGGATGGGAGAATCGGCGTCGTCCATCCGGCGAAGATCCGGCCGCCGAGTTCGCTCTCCGTCTCGAAGGACAGCGATGCCTTGACCGGCGTCCAGTTGCCGCTCCCGTCAAGGTTCGTGTTGGCGAGGACAACCTCGCCGTTGCCGTCGGCCAAATTCCGGTTCCCGTCGACCAGTTGTTTGCCGGAAACGAGAATCGTCCCGTCGGGTCCACCTCTTGGCGTCCACGTGATGTACGGGCCGTTGATGAAGCGCCGCCCGTCATCGGTGACGACCTGTTGCCCGAGGTCCGTCGGGTCGCCCCAGTCGCGGCCGTCGGGCGACGTCTTGACTCTCACCTCGCCGTTCACGTTATCGGAGCCGACGACCTCGTAGACGGCCATATAAGTGCCGTTCGGTAGTTCGACGACGACCGGCATGCCGGGCCGGTCTGCACCGTTTGGAATTGCAGTCACGAACTCCTCGTCGCCCCACGTCTGGCCGCCATCGCTCGACGCCTTGAGGCCGACGAGTTGGTTGTAGTCGTCGTCGTCCGCCTGTCGTTCGTCGGCGAAGTAGCAGACGAGATTTCCATCCGCGTCTAGCTGTAGTTCGGGCTCCCAAACGGGGCTGTTGCCCGCGTGAGGGACTGCAGGGCCGCCGGTGGCGACGGTGCTGACATACTCCCACGACTCTCCGTGGTCGGTGCTCGCGTATAGGTCAATACTCGAATCGCCGAGTTCACCGATTTCGCCGTCCGCGACGTTGTCGGGGTCGTCGAGGATCGGAATAGCGTTCCCGGCGGCGAGGACTGTCCCGGCCGGCCACGGCCCGGTTTCCGCGGGGAGCTCGTACAGCGTCGGCTGGTATCGCAGTCCCCAGTCCTTGCCGCTCTGATCGTGGATTTCCGAGAACTTCGACCACGTCTGGCCGCCGTTCGTGCTCCGATATATCGGGAAGTACGGTTCCGCGCCGCCGCTCATCGATGGGTAGTACTCAAACGTTGCGAGCAGCGTCTCGTTGCCGCCCGGACTGTACTCGAGACGTTCGACACGCGGGTACATCGCACCCGGCGCCGGCGCTCCCTTCGGCGGAGAATAGAGTGTCTCTCCGCTATGCTCGTCGCCCGAATTCAGGTGGGCTTTCGTTACCTGTACAGCGCCGGTCGTGCCGAGACCGACAGCTCCGAGGAGCCCGATTGCTTGCAGGTGCTCTCTACGCGTGCGGTCATCGCCAGTCGTTGATTTCTTCATACATTCGTCACCGCAACACAATCATGAATATTTATACACAATAATCTTTCCCCAAGTGAAACGAAACAGATCGGCCTTCGGTTTACGGCGACCGACGTCGTCTCACGGCGACTCGCGAAGGAACTGCATCGACGGGCCGCCGGTAGGTTCGTCAAGCGTGACGGTCTCACGGACTTGCGCAACCGGCGCAACGATCGTCCTGCTGCACGTGTTTTCGGAGGACGAGTTCGACGACACGGCCCACAAACTGAGTTTGATCCGTCGAAAAAGGACGTCGACGCGGACATAGTCGCCTCGAAGGGGTATGACGATCCACGAACTTATCGAGACGTTTGAGCAGGCTGGTGTCGACTATAGGATTCGCGGTGAAATTGGGAAAACGGACGAGCAACTCGTCAGGGTCGCCGAATCGATAGACGCCGACCGAGTGTTCGTCGGTGGCCGGAGCCGAAGTCCGACTGGGAAAGCGTTCTTCGGGAGCGTTTCGCAAGCAGTGATGCTCTCCTCACCGTGTCCAGTGACGTTCGTCCGCCGCGAACTGGATGCCTGATTGGCAGGCAACGTGATACTCCTCCTTCTCTCTGCGGTGACCAAAACGCTTGCCGGCAGCGGTCCAACCAGCCGACAGTGGGGCGTGCATCGAAGGTTTGCTATGAAATATCAGGTGGTTACCCCTCATGTTCAGCGATGACGGCGACGTGGAACGTGAACAACAAGAACGGGAACACCAGACACACGGTAACGGTGAGAACAGCACTGACGGCGAATAATCCGAGGCTGACGAAGCCGAGGAGTACCGTGTCGAACGGGTGAGTGGCGGTCCACGAGTACCCACTCGTAACCGCGTCGTATACCGAGTCGCCTTCCGCTAAGCGGACGAACGCTACGACGAGAACAGCGCCAAGGTGGGCGGTCAAGTAGCTCGCTATGACCGCAAGGGTGCCCGTCTGCACAGCTCCCGTCTGAAGGTACTGGGTGGCGTAGCCGACGGTAACGGCAGCAAAGACGACGAACACGCCGCTAAGGAGCATCGAGTTATGCCAATGCTGTGAGAGAGCGGAGACGACTGCTTCGCGGTCGATGTGCCCGTCCTCGCGGAGCGTCAGCACGGCAGTGTAGGCGGCAAGCGTCGCCGGCCCAATAGTTATAATTGGGAGCGATGCGACGACCCAGAGAAGGCTGACAGCGACCATCGTAACACCGTTGTTGTACGCGGATTTGAACGCAACGCCGACCCCGTGGTGGACCGAACGGATGTCGTCTGACGTGTTCATTGTCGCACCCATGAAGTGGACAGTCGCGTCGCTGCGCAACAGGTGGTATCAGTCGTACCGCCCCCTACAACTCGAGCCGCTGACTGACCACCCAGCTGGCAGTTACTCGACTGCTGTCGGTCGGTCCAGTGGCTCGATCGATTCGCCATTCCGTCAGAACCCCATCGAGCGTGCATTTTGTACTATACTCTGGTTGGCCGTAATGAGTGTTACCGTCCCGTCGGAATTCACTCGATCGTGTAGTAGCCGAAGTCTTCCTCGGGAGTCAGCTCGTCGCTGACGTCCTAGTCAGTCCGAAAGTACGGGAGGGACTCGCTCAGATGGTGGTTCGATTCCTCCCGTTGGAGCGGTTCGCAGCGCACGGAAGATACCACCGGGACCGAGCGTGTCACCGACAGCTTGTTTCACGCCGTACGTTTTGGGGCTGCGAATCTCGTTCTCGAACGGTTCTTCTCCGCCGACGTTGATCGTGTTGAGAACGTAGTCGGCATCCTCTAAGGCCTCCGTCTGTCCGTCGTCGTGTGGATCTCTCCGGGAGATCGTGATAGTTGATAATCGCCTCTCCCACCGTTGCAGTTCGCGACAGTCGGTGAGAATCGATATCCATCAACGTGACCGTACTGTCTCATAGACTGTCGAACGAGAAGATATCCGTCAGCAGGTTCTTCGCAAAAACGACACTTCTGGCTCCAATAAAGGTCACGTTTGTCATCATTCAAAAAGTACGGTCGGGATGAGTTATACTGTTGGACCAACTGGGTTCGAACGGTCCCGCTCAGTCCCCGTTGCCGTACGACCGCTGTCGCTCACACTTCAACGACCGTGTTGACGAGTTCGCCGATCCCGTCAATCGCGATGCGCACTTCGTCATCCGGCTGGAGCGTGAATCCGTCGTCCGGGACGAGCGACGTTCCGGTGAGCAGAACACCGTTCCCTGGAACCGCATTGTGGTCGCGCCAGCACTCGACCAGTTCCTCACATGAGCGGTCCATCTTCCCCGTCGAGGTTTCACCGTCGTAGAGTGTCTCCCCGTCGCGGCTGATCTCCATCGTCATCGTCAGTTCGTGGGGATTGCCGACGCTGTTGGCCGACGCGACGCAGGGGCCGATCGAACAGCACTTGTCGTACACCTTCGCCTGCGGAAGGTACAGTGGGTTCTCGCCCTCGATCGAACGGCTGCTCATGTCGTTGCCGATCGTGTAGCCGACGATTTCGCCGTCGTAGAGGACGATCCCTAGCTCCGGTTCCGGGACGTCCCACGCTGAGTCCGCACGGATGCCGACCGGTTCGTCGGGACCGACAGTCCGACTCGGCGTCGCCTTGAAAAAGATCTCCGGCCGCTCGGCCTCGTAGACATCTAGGTACATTTCCGGCATCCCGCTCTCGGCCTCGCGGGCTTCCTCGCTGATCTCGTAGGTGACGCCGGCCGCCCAGACCTCGTCGGGGACCATCGGAAGAGCGCTGTCGCGTAGCGCCTCGCGCTCAACGGACGGTGCGTCGGCCATGAGCGACTCTCCTAGCTCGTCCACGCTCTCGTCCGCGACGTTTGCCGCGGCGGCGAGGTCTGCAAAGGTATCGAGTCGGGGTTTGACTGCCGTGAGATCGTAGACAGCGTCACCGTCATCGGCGACCAATCTATACCCGTCTCCGCTGGGAAGTCGATGATACCGCATAACCAGACAAAATAACTTAATGGTAATAAAGGTCCCGTCCGTGGCGGACTATCAGCCCGTCCGCCCACAGCCGCCTGATGAATCTGGACGAAGTCATCGTCGCCTGCCCCACCTACCGATATCACGGACCGCGCCATCGACGCCGTCAGTATGGGTTCCATCCCACTATCGCGTCCCCACTGATCCACGGGTTTACGGGTTAGCGATCAGTCGGACGGGCGACGGAACCGACTCCATCTCCACATCGAACCGCAGAGGGTCGCTCCGTGAGTGTGACGTCGGTTTACGCCTCATCGAACATTTCAGCACCGTCAGCCAGATGCTCCTCGACGGCGTCGAAGTCGAGCGTCAGGCCCAGCCCCGGCTTCTCCGGCACTTCTGCGTACCCCTCGTGGATGATGTCTTCCTCGACGAGATCCGACCACCAGCCCAGTTCGTAGGAGTGGTACTCGACGGCCAGCGAGTTCGGAATCGCCGCGCCGACGTGGATACTGGCCATCGTCCCGATCGGCGAGGAGACGTTGTGCATCGCGACCGGCACATAGTACATGTCCGCGAGATCCGCGATCTTCCGCGTCTGGCGCATCCCACCGACGCGAGGCACGTCCGGCGCGACGATATCAACCGCCTGCTCCTCGAGGAGGCGGCGGTTGCCGTGATTGCGGTAGACGTTCTCGCCGACGGTGATCGGCGTCGAGGTGCGCTTGGTGACTTCGGCCTGGACGTCGTGGTTCTCCGGCGGGATTGGGTCCTCGAGCCACCAGACGTCGTAGTCCTCTAAGCGCTCGGCGAGGCGGTGTGCGCTGCCGGAACTGAACGACCAGTGACAGTCGAAGGCGACGTCGGCGCGGTCGCCGATGCGTTCGGTGACCTTCTCGACGATTTCGGCCTTGTGTTCGATCTCGGGGCCCCGGAGGTGGCGGTTCGCGCGGTCTTTCTCGTGACCGCTGGGGACGTCGAGGTCGAACTTCAGTGCGTCGTAGCCGAGGTCCTCGACGACGCGTTCTGCCTCGTCGGCACACGCGTCCGGGTCAGCCTCCTCCTCGGTGTGGCAGTCGCAGTACATCCGCATTTCGTCGCGGTACTTGCCACCGATGAGCTGGTAGGCCGGCACGTCCAGAATCTTGCCGGCGACGTCGTGGAGTGCGAGCTCGATCCCGGAAATCGCGGAAATCGCTTTCCCGGCGATCGAGCCCTCACCGGAGAGCTTCTGGACGAGGTGTTCGTAAAGTCGGTCGATGTCGAGCGGGTTCTCGCCCTCGAGGAAGGGTGCCATCCGCTCGATGATCTCCTGTTCGCCGGCTCCCCAGTAGGACTCGCCGTTCCCAACGAGACCCGCGTCAGTGTAGACACGGACCAACGTCCACGGATAGTTGCCGTCGACGATGGTCGTCTGGACGTCCGTAATCTCGACATCGCGCGGCCCGCGAGAGCTGGAAACCCCCATCGTCTCCGCGGAGAGGTCGCGCATCGTATACTCTGCGTTCGGGTCGGACAGCTGTCTGTAGTCCATCGACAGTCGTGAATGACGGCAGATACTACTAAAACTTCCGTCTGCAATAATACTACTGTCCGAGAATGTCCCTCGTCGGCCTTGAGTGGGGTGAACCGGTCGGCGAAGGGGACTCGCCGGTATCACGGAAACAGTCGGACACAGCGAGCGCTCGACACTCTGTGCACGCGCATCGAGGGTCGGAACGCTGAATATTGGTACCAGAGGCGGAGAGACTACGAATAATTATGCTCGAGTTCGATGACGTTTGCGGTGCCGAGCACGGCGTCGGGAAGTTCCTCGTAGAACCGTTCCTCACTGATACGGTGGACCGGGCAGGCAACGCTAATGGCACCGATACTCCGTTCCTCGCCATCCGTAATAGGGGCGGAGACACAGCAGAGGCCAGCGAGACGCTCCTCGTTGTCGACCGAGTACTTTCGCTCCCGAATCTGGTCGAGTTCGTCGAACAGCTGGTCACGGTCCGTAATTGTCTTGTCTGTCCTCCCGGGCATCCCATGCTTGTCGAGTATTTCGGAGACTTCGTCGCGGGGGCGGAAGGCCAGTATCGACTTTCCGAGTCCCGTACAGTGAAGTCTAACCTGCTTTCCCTCGTGCGTATCTAGCTCGACGGCATTCTGGCCCTTCGATTGGTAGAGGTAGATTCCCATCCCGTTTTCTCGACGAGAAGGTTTGCCAACTCACCGGTTTCGTCGGCGAGTTTGTCGACTTCGGGCCGAGCGGTTTCGTAAATTTCGGTTCGATTTCGGGCGTACGCGCCGAGCCCGAGAAAGGAAAGGCCGATCTGATACTTGTCGCCTTCCTTGACGAGATACTCTCTGTTGACGAGCGTATTCAGGTGATTGTGGACCGCGCTTTTGCCGATATCGACCTGCTCAGCGATTTCAGAGACGCCGGCACCGTCGAGTTTCTGGATTATTTCGACGATCTCCATCGCCCTGTCGACCGTCCGAACCGGATGTTTTGGGTCTCCCATACCACACCTCTAATTCGAAATCATATAGCTTTTGTTCTGTTTGAAGTCTTTTGCGTTCTGCAAGAGAGTTCTACTCTCCGCTATCACGGAACGCACCCGTAGTTGTCCGCCTCATTGAGAGAAACAACGCGTCGTTCCCTCGTAGCGAATAGATATCTGGGTATACTAAATCCGATTCTGTGATAGAGAACACAAGCGGTGCTATAGTTATTACAATTGTATGGTTGTAAATACGCGGTCCGTTGGAGCGTTCGATCTCGTCGTACCGAAGCACACACAGAGGAGTAACAGAGATACGGCGAACAATCGGAACGAGACGGTCCAGGAACTACGGAGGAGTGTCACTCATTCAGCGATTACAGAGATACAAGGAGAACAATGTTCTCTAAAATAGAACCCGATAGCTATGAATAGGCGGTAGTGTCACCACGACAGCAAAGCCGGTACCCCGGTAGCAGGCGATAACGGTTCGTACTCTCTGCGAGCGACGATGGCTTCTCTCGTTTCAATAGCGAGAGAACGGACGAGTTTGGCAGTGAGAACTGCCTACATAAACCATCAGACAGTGATACGACGCTCGGTAGTAGCTATTGTTCCGAATTCTCGTTCTAGAGAGGTGAAACGGCGAGGACCGACTCCACGAATTGATCGCCGGCCGACAGACCGGGTGAGCAAACGGTACGCCACGGGTGGCGTCTATCACATCGGTGTGAAGTCCTCAGCAGTCCAGCGTGCCGTATCTCTCGACAACCTTTATTAGTAGATGGCTGATATGAGCAGCCGGGAAACACACTCATGAGTTCACACGGAGGGCCCGGAGACACGGTGACGCTCGCGGACGTCGAAGTCGACGACGAATTTTGGTCGCCGCGACGGGAGCGAAACAGGAAGGTGACGATCGAATACCAGTACGAACAACTCGAGGAGTCCGGCACGCTCGAGAACTTTCGGCGCGTCGCAGCCGGAGAGTCCGGCGGCTTTCAGGGGATGTGGTTTCAGGACTCGGACGCCTACAAGTGGATCGAAGCGGCCTCATACGTGCTCGCTCAGCGCGATGATCCGGAACTCGAGGAGAACGTCGACGCGGTGATTTCGCTGATCGCCGATGCACAGGGGGCAGACGGCTACGTGAACACCTACTTCTCGCTGGTCGAGCCCGAGAATCGGTGGACGAACCTCCACATGATGCATGAACTCTACTGTGCCGGGCATCTGATCGAATCCGCAGTCGCCCACTACAGAGCGACGGGAAAGGAGACGCTGCTCGACGTGGCGATTGACTTCGCGGATCTCGTCGACGATGTCTTCGGCGACGAGATCCAGGGGGTCCCCGGCCACGAGGAGATCGAACTGGCGCTCGTGAAGCTCTACCGGGTTACCGGCACGACTCGATATCTCGACCTCGCGAAATACTTCATCGATCTCCGCGGGACGGACGATCGATTGGCGTGGGAAATAGACAATCCGGAGACGCTCGGCGGCGGCGAGTACGAGGACGGTGCCATCATTCCCGACGCACGGAGCGTCTTCACCCACGAAGACGGAACGTACGACGGGCGGTACGCTCAGGCCCACGAGCCGCTCCGAGACCAGGAGACCGTCGACGGCCACTCCGTCAGGGCGATGTACCTGTTCGCGGCGGCGACGGACCTCGCCATTGAGACGAGTGAGTCCGAGTTGATCGAGGCCATAGAGCGCCTCTGGACGAACATGACCACCAAGCGGATGTACGTCACCGGCGGGATCGGCCCCGAAGAAGCACACGAGGGGTTCACGACGAACTACGATCTCAGAAACGACGCCTATGCCGAGACCTGCGCCGCGATCGGAAGCGTCTACTGGAATCAGCGGCTGTTCGAACTCACCGGCGAGGCGAAGTACGCCGATCTCATCGAGCGAACGCTATACAATGGCTTCCTCGCCGGTGTCTCGCTCGACGGGACCGAGTTCTTCTACGAAAATCCCTTAGAGAGCGACGGCGACCATCACCGAAAGGGATGGTTCACCTGCGCGTGCTGCCCGCCGAACGCGGCCCGTCTCCTCGCGTCGCTGGGCGAATACATCTACAGCCAGCGGGAGTCAGAACTCTACGTCAATCAGTACGTCAGCAGCACCGTCACGACGACGGTCGGCGACGCGACCGTCAAACTGTCACAGGATAGTTCCCTCCCCTGGTCCGGCGGGGTGGCCATCGACGTTGACGCCGACGGAGCGTCGGTGCCGCTTCGCCTTCGAATTCCCGAGTGGACCGAATCGACGACGGTGACGGTAAACGGCGAGCCGCTCGAGGCTTCCGTCCCATCGGAGGGCTACCTCGAGCTAGAACGGGAGTGGACCGATGATCGGATCGAGTTGACCGTTGACCAGACGGTCACGCAACTGGAAGCACATCCGGACGTAGCTGCCGACGCCGGCCGCGTCGCCCTCAAACGCGGCCCGCTCGTCTACTGCCTCGAGGCGGTCGACAACGATCGGCCGCTCCATCAGTACGAGGACCCGTCTTCGGCGGTTTCGACGGAGTATCGACCGGACCTGCTCGAGGGGGCCACGGTCATCGAGGGAGAGGCGAGCGTGCCAGATCGGGAGGGCTGGGACGACGAACTGTATCGCCCAGCGAGCGAGACAGCTCGGGAACGGACCGAGTTCACCGCGGTGCCGTACTACGCGTGGGACAACCGCGATCCCGGATCAATGCGGGTCTGGATACGGTCGTAGCGCTGCGGTCTCGGTACCCACGGCGACGATGGAGGGGAGGACGGTGGTGAAACGTTACCGACCGATGGACCAGCGGGCCGTCACCGACTGATGGTCCGACAGCCATCCTCACCCGTTCCGGGTAATTCGCTCGACGAACGCGTCCGGGAGATCGTTTATCTCGCCGGCCTGTACCTTCCAGAGGTTCGCGTAGAGACCGTCCGCCTCAAGCAACGCGTTGTGGCTCCCTCGCTCGACGATCTCACCGTCGTCGAGGACGAGGATGGTATCGGCATCGCGAACGGTCGACAGTCTGTGGGCGATGACGAACGTCGTTCTGTCAGCGGTGATTTCCTCGAGCGAGCGCTGAATGAGCATCTCTGTCTCGGTGTCGACGTCGCTGGTTGCCTCGTCTAACACGAGGATCTCCGGATTCGAGAGGATGATGCGCGCAAGCGCGATTCGCTGGCGTTGCCCGCCGGAGAGCTTGACGCCCTCCTCGCCGACCTCGGTGTCGTACCCGTCCGGAAGTTCCGTGATGAATGCGTGGGCCTGTGCGGCCGTAGCGGCCGCGACGACCTCCTCGTCGGTCGCATCGAAAGTCCCGTACGCGATGTTCTCCCTGACTGTGCCGCCAAAGAGGTAGTTTTCCTGACTGACGTAGCCAATCGTGTCCCGGAGACTCGACAGCGTCACGTCGCAGACGTCGTGGCCATCGATCCTGACCTCACCCTCGTCGGTCTCGTACATCCGCATGAGGAGTCGGACCACTGTGGACTTGCCCGCACCAGTAGGGCCGACGAACGCGACCGTCTCGCCTGGATCGACCTCGAACGAGACGTCCTCGAGGACGTACTCCTCGTCGGGATCGTAGCCGAAACTCACGTCGTCGTACTCGACGCGACCGTCGACGTCGGACAGCGCCGTCGCGTCGTCTACGTCCTCGATGGCGACGGGCATGTCCATGAGGCCGACGACGCGTTTGCCAGACGCACGCGCGTTTTCGTACTGCTCGATGATTCTCGCGATCTGCTTGAGCGGGCCGGTAAACCGCTGACTCATGAACAGGAAGGTGACGAGCGAGCCGACGGTGAGCGTTCCGCTGAACAGTGGCGGCGGCCCGACAACGACCCAGTAGCCGCCGATGATGAACGTCGCTGCGAACGACACGTTTGTGATGAAGTTGCTCCCCGGGTGGTACGCCGTGTTGAGCTTGATCCGTTGCCAGTTCGTATCGAAGTAGCGGTAGGACACGTCGCCGACGCGGTCGGATTCGTAGGACTCCGTCGTCATCGTCTTAATGAGGTGGATCCCTCCGAGATTGTTCTCGAGGCGGGTGTTCATGCTGCCGACGCTCGATCTGATCCGGTCGTAGATCGGCTCGACCCGGCGCATGAACCACAGCGTGAACGCGGTGAGCAAGGGGACCGCTCCCAGCGTCACGATCGCAAGCTGCCAGTTCAGGTAGACGAGAATAGCGGTGATGCCGACGAGTACCGTCCCGATCCGAACCGCTCTAGTGAGAGCGTCGTCGAAGAACTGCTCGAAGTTGGAAATGTCGTTGTTCAGGATGCTCATGAGTTCGCCCTTCTCGTGGCCGTCGAAAAAGCGAACGTCCAGTTGTTGCATCTTGTCGTACGTCGACGTGCGAACGACGTGCATCAGGTGGTGCGAAAAATAGTCGACGGAGAGCATCCGCACTGTCGCCAGCAGCGCCGTGAGTACGTAACACCCAAAGATGATCCCGAACGAGAACCAGAGCTGTCCCTCCGTCGTCGCCGGAACGATCCCGTCCGAAACGAGCGGCAGTTCGTACGCCGTCGTCTGGTTGAACACGGCGTCGATGGCGACACCGAGAACGAACGGCGGGATCAGCGACGCCATCCGTTCGAACAATCCGGCGAGCAGCCCGAGCGAGAACCAGCGGCGACGGCTTCGACTGAACCGGGCAAAGAGACGGACCAGCGGCCACTCGACTGCGTCACGGTACTCCTCTAATCGATGGTCTCTCTTGGACACTGTCTCAGCAAGTGTCGAACCCGGTCGTTCAAATAGGTTGGTACTCCGTGGCGACTGCGTTCATCCGATGACATCGCTGTGACTGTCTCTCGTCGAGGCCGATTCCGCTCGTCGTCAGATAGAGGGGTCCTCGAGAGAACCACGTGACGGCCGGTCGAGTTGGGCCGCTTCATCGGCTCCGACGCGTCGATCGTCGGTCCGGCCGTCTCGATTCACTAAGCGAATCGGTGACATAAACCGAGACACTTATACTATCCTATCAGAAAGGGGATTGTGGATGGCTGACGCACATATTACAGTTCATACTGCAGCGGGTATCGACCGCATCGAACCCGAAGTACACGGTCACTTCTCCGAACACCTTGGGCGGTGTATCTACGATGGCGTCTGGCAAAGCGACAGCGCGGACGAGGACGGGTTCCGGGAAGACGTCGTCTCACTCCTGTCCGACCTCGAGGTTCCCGTTCTTCGCTGGCCCGGCGGCTGTTTCGCCGACGACTATCATTGGGAAGACGGCGTCGGCCCACAGGAGGAGCGACCGCGACGTCGGAACCTCTTCTGGGCGCAGGGGACCGAAGAACTCCCCGAAGAGTCCAACGCCTTCGGCACCGACGAGTTCCTGGAACTGTGTGAACGCATCGGTACGGAACCGTACCTCGCAGCCAACGTCGGCTCGGGCGATCCACAGGAAGCCGCCGACTGGGTCGAGTACTGCAACTACGACGGCGACACCGAACTCGCGGATCGTCGACGGGAGAACGGACACGAGGAGCCCTACGGCGTCAAATACTGGGGGCTCGGCAACGAGAACTGGGGCTGTGGCGGCCAGATGACTCCCGAGCAGTACGCCCGGAAGTACCGCCAGTTCGCGACCTACGTCGGGACCATGGATAACCTGATGCTCGATCACGAGATCGAGCGCATCGCCTGTGGCTTCGAGGGCCACGAGTGGAACCGCCGCTTCCTCGAAGAGGTCAACGGCTCGGCGTGGGGCGCGGAGTTCCCGCTCGACCACCTCACGCTGCATCACTACTACGGGCGGACGATGAACGTTTCCGAGGCGGACGAGGACCAGTACGACCAGCTCCTCGTCGAAGCGCTCGAGATGGAAGACCACATCGAGCGAATGGCCGCGGCGATCAACGCGGTGGCGACGACTCGCGACATCGGCGTCATCATCGACGAGTGGGGCACTTGGCATCCCGAAGCGACGGCCGACAACGGGCTTGAACAGCCGGGGACCGTCCTCGACGCCCTCTCCGCAGCAGCCGTCCTCGACATCTTCAACGACCACAGCGACGTCGTGACGATGACGAACATCGCACAGACGGTCAACGTCTTGCAGTGTCTCGTCGAGACCGACGGGGACGACGCCTGGGCGCGTCCGACCTACCGTGTCTTCGACATGTACGCGCCGCACAAGGGTAGCGAGGCCGTTCAGACATCGGTCGAAGCACCAACGCGCGAACTCACCGATGATGACCGCGAACTGCCGCTCGTTGGCGCGTCTGCGTCGGTCGACGACGACGAGGCCTACGTTACCGTCACGAACCTCGACTGCCGTGAGACGCACACGATCGACGTCAACCTCGAGGGCATGTCGCTCGAAGCCGATGACGTCGACGCCGAACTCCTGTTCGAGGACCACGACCCTGCAGTGGAAGCCGACGCCGACAACGCGGCGGAGTTCACCGCTGAGGACCTCGACGTCTCGATCGACAACGGATCTCTGATAGCAGAACTTCCAGCGTCGACGGTGGCCGGAATTTCGATCGAGTAAGCTGCCACCAACCGGTACCGTAACGGTTCTCCAGCGATCGTCGAGTGATGCCTTTCGTAGTTGACTCGAGTGGGACGAATCCCCAATTCAGTTCATTTTGAGCGTCACGGTACCGTCGAAGTTGAGCAGGATGCGCTGGGCGACGTCGCCAAACAGCGCTTTCCCGGTCGGCGACCGCTGTCGGCCGATGAGAAAGAGGTGATCGCAGCCGAGTCGCTCCGCAGCGGCGATAATCTCGTCGGCGCGCTCGTCTCCGTCGGTGACGATTCCCTCGGTAGTGAACTCGATCGAATCGTCAGCCGATTCGAGCACGTCTGCTGCGAACTGTCGTGCGAACTGCTGTGCGGTGGCGGTCGGATCGGGATCGCTGTATGACGTTCCTTCGACCTGTTCGATGGCCTCTATGTTTGCCGCCGTCTCGTCGGCCTGATCCGGCGTTATCCACGAGAGCACGGTCAGGGTCGCGCCGGTATCGTGTGCGAGTTGTCCGGCCTCTGTGAGCAGCGTTCGGTGTGCATCAGTGTCATCGATAACGACGAGTGCGTTATCCATGCCACGGTTTTGATCAGTCTCCCAAATAAGTGTACTGTCCGTATCGGTCCGCGTTCGACATCTGGAGGGATTTATAACGGTATCTAACCGATCCCAACCGTCTCTTCAGGTGGTGAAAGGCTGATCAAGTGACTCGCACAGTGGAACCGCTCGCGCTCGCTGTCGGACCTCGTGTTCTTTAGTACGGGCTCCGACGAGTTCGTCGCGAGCGTCGCCGACAGTCCGCTCAAGGAAACCGGCGAGAGCGGGTATCCGATGTGGACGGAGGTGTTCGTCAAGATCCATGAGAACGATCTCGCTGTCAGCGAGGGCATCAAACGAGAGCATGTCGTCGACGAGGTTCCGCGCGAATACCATGCTCCCGGCCCCGATGAACGTAATCCGTCGCATGCGATGAGCTTCTATCCGAACAATTAATTAAGTTAATGTTCGGGATACCGTTCTGTCTGATATCGGGACCTCTGAGGTGTGTACTCGACGTTCCGCGGTGAGGGAACGGCAGTGAGACCAATATCTAATCGTGTCCGCCCGCCGCAGCGACTCAGTCGTCACCGGCCACGATATCGGGACGGTACGCTTCGCTAATCGTTTTCCACTTATCGGTACGAAACCGCCAGTAGTTGATCGCGGCAGGGATACTCGTCTCCGCCGTGAACGCGAGATACAGCCCCCAGTACCCCAACCCGGTCGTCGCGCCGAGGTACGCGAGCGGAATCGAACCAAGGAACATTCCGATGAACTGGCTCACGAACGGAACGCGCGTATCACCGCTCGCGTCGAGCGGTCCGGCAGCGGCACCGCCGACGCCCTGAAAGACGACCGCGCCGCAGGCAGCGTACACGAGGTTGACGGCGATTGGGATCTCGGGGCTCGTTGGATCATTTGCAAATAACACGACGATCTGCTCGGCGAACAGTGCGATGAGGACCGCAGAGACGGCGTACGTCGCCACCGCGAACCGAATAATGTCGCGGCCGTATGCTTCCGCCGTTCCCTCGTCGTTTCGCCCGAGCGCTTGGCCCACTAAACTGGACGAGGCGAGACCGAATCCCCATCCGGGCGCATTCATCACCCCCCAGATGCGACGGGCGATGACGAACGCAGCGACGGTGTTTCCCCGAAGACATCGAGGATCGCGAGCATCGGAAATTCGGCGACGGTCCAGACAAGGTTCCGAGCGCCGATCGGGAGACCAATTCTAATCAGATCACGGACCGTTCCGGGATCGACGTACGTTCCCATCGGATCCACCTGAATGGGAAACTCGCCGATACCGGGGAAGCGACCGCGGCTAATCCCGATCGCAAACGTCATCGACACTACGACGTTCGACAGAACTGTTCCGAGCGCCGCTCCAGCGACGCCCCAATCGAACCCGAAGATGAACACGGCGTTCAGACCGATATTAGCGAGGGCACCGCCGGCGCGCAGTTGCATTGCAATGTAGGAATCGTCAGCGCCGACGAGCGTGCGACTCCCGACAAGGTTCAGCCCCGCAAAGGGAATCCCGAGCCCGACGACCTGCAGGTACGTCGCTCCGTAGTCGATTGCCTGCTCGTTGCTACTCAACACCGAGATGAGTTCGTGCGGAACGAACCAGAAAACGGCGGTGACCGGAACGCTAAGCACCACGATAAGCAACGTACTCGAGCGGACCGCCAGCTCCAACTCGTCGTCAGCGTCCGCGCCGTAGCGCTGGGAGACCAGAGCGATAGTACCGCCGGCAACTCCGCCACCGATCGCGAAGGCGAGTCCCCAGAACGGTCCTGCGAATCCGACGCCAGCGACGGCTGCAGTGCCGACTGACACACCGACCATCGCGACGTCGACGGCGTTTTTCGACATTCGAGCGATACCGGTAACGATTCGCGGCCACGCGAGGGTGGTCGTCTGAATGGCGCGTTCGCGGTCGATGAGCCCAGCTCGCGCGAGTACGAGACCGATAGAGAGGATTACTAGCCGAAGCGGGTTCGGGAACCGAGTCACGAGCGTTATCAGTCCATCACATACTCAAAGGTGTTTTGTTCTCCAGTGCACAGCGAACCGAGAATCAACCGACTCTGCGAAGAGAGCCGGATCAGCGCTCGCTTGATCGCGGACTGACCGTCTCTCTCGTCGACGCTTTGCTACCAGTCGTGGGATAAAAGACGATAGAAACGATCGTCCTGAACACCCGATGCATCTACTCAGGAAGCGAAACCTTCATTCGAGACCGTTGCGGTCGGTTATAGTGCGGATAGTCGTCGGTCTAAGTAGCCGGTCCCAATTGAAACGAAAACAGAACGATAGACCGGTTTTCCAGAACAATACTTGCGCTTCTGTCTATTCGAATTCGACACTACCGGTACCAATACGACACTCGTTCACAGATCAATTACAAACATAGACTTGTAATCTACCCGTCCCGTTCGATGGTATCCACCCACACATGCATGGCCTATTGCGAGATGAATTCATAACGCATAACTCACGTCTTTCGGTAGTTCTGCCAATAAAACAGCTGATACACCGCACAAAGCCGCTCGAGACGAGTTCCGGTGAGGCGATTTGGGATAACTGGCGCATCAACTAACCCGAATCCAGTTATATACTCATGTTCAGTTCATTTTTAGATTACTCCCATCCAGTCATACAGAATATCAGTCACATATAGATATCGACCGTCACGCTATTTCAGGGTCAGTCGACTGAACTAGCGGTGAGCTGTAGCAGGTCCTCAAGAATGACCATAATTCCTCTCAAGAGAAGAGTGGCGATTATGTTCTCATTGAACAGTCTCTGAACAAAAAGTAATTGCTAGTCCACAATGTTTTTCACTCACTATTGTTAATGAGACCCTATGCCATTAGATGGCACAGGACCTATGGGGAAGTCGAATCAGCGGTCTATCTCACGCAGACACCTCCTTCGCGGCGCAGCGATGGGGGGCGCAATGGCGATGGCCGGTTGTCTTGGGGGTGTCGAAGGGGACAATAACACGTTCGTCGAGCCGATAACGGTGGATCCGACGAACTATCAGTTCAATCATCTCAATCTGCAGAATCCGTTCTCGCACGACATGCAGAGCGACCAGCTGCAACGGTACTTCATCGATAAGGAAGAGTTCGAATCGTACGCGGTGAGCATTGAGGAGTTCGAGGGCGAGACTGCGGTGCTGAAGGTTCGGGACGGTCTCACGTGGCACAACGGCGACCCGGGCGATCCGGTCAACGCCGACGACCTCTACACGAAACTCGTCACCGACGCGATCATTGGTGACACGCTATCGACCCTCTGGACGGACATCCAGCGAGCCGGTGACAAGTCCGTCGAACTCACCCTCGACGGCACGGTCAATAAGCAACTGTTCCAAGACGGACTGAATTACTACTGGCTCGAGACACCTCACCGGCTGTACAAGGACTACGTCGAGCGGTGGGAGGATGCGACGAGCGACGACGAGGTCGCCGACATTCGGAGCGACCTCCGTAACGACTCGTTCGATGAACCGAAGGGGAACGGTCCCTTCCAGTTCGAGGAACGGGACAACCGCCACCTCAAGATGAGCCTGTACGAACACCACCCCGACGCGGACAACATCAACTGGGAGAACTGGGAGCTCCACAAGGTTTCGACCGACACCGCGAGCGTGCTGCTCGGCAACGAAGTCGACGCGATCCGGAACTACTCCGCACCGGAATCGGTCTTCGAGGAAGCTCCCGACGAGCTCCTGCACGCACAGCTCCCCGCGCTGTGGGGACACTCGCTGCCCTTCAACCACGAGGACGACGACTTCGGAAATATCCGGGTTCGACAGGCTATCAGCGAGTTCATCGACAGACAGGCCTGTGCGGGCAACTACGGACGGCTCGGACAGCCGGTCGAAGCACCGAGCGGACTCGTCGGAAACATCGACGGTCAAAACGAACCGTCCAGCCGGTGGGAGAACAAGGTCTCCGACGAGATGGTCGAGCAACTCCACCGCTACGACGATTCGGATCGCGGTCGACGACTCCTCCGCGAGGAAGGGTACCAGAAGGACGACGACAAGTGGTACCGACCCAACGGCGACCGTTTCGGGATGACGATCAAGGTCCCCGCGGGATACAACGACTGGCATCCGGTCTACGAGACGGTCATTGATAACCTCGACAACGAGGGTATCGACGCTGAAATGCAGAGAATCGAGGAGTCAACGTACTGGGCCGACCACTATACTGCGGCGAACTATACGGTTGCGTCGACGGGGTGGACGCTTCAGCGATCCAGTCCGTACTACGTCTTCGACATGTACTACAACATCGACACGGAGTTCATGAACCTCGCCCCCGAGGACCTCGAGGCACCACCGATGGGTAATCCCGACGGCGATCTCGAGCCGGTCGATCCCCGCGGGCTGATGGACGAGTTGCTCGTGGCACAGGACGAGGAGAGAGCGACCGAGATCACCGATCAGCTCGCATGGGTCACTAACCAGACGATCCCCATGCTCCAGCTCAACGAGATCAATGACCCGGTCTGGTTCTACACGGACGACTGGGAGGTTCCGGAGCCGGACTCCTCGAAGTACCAGTCGAAGTGGCCCCTCTGGTGGTTCCCGCGGACCGGTGACTTGCAGGCCAAGAACTGATCGGTCACCGCTTTTAATCAACCGGTCAGATAAAACGGAACTATTATAAGATAACACGCACCACAAACACGCAAATTAATGTACATAATAAAGCGACTTGGACAAGCATTCGTTACGTTCGTCGCGGTAATCACGGTAACATTTGGACTGATACGGGCGATACCGGGCGGACCGGCGGACCACATTAGATCAGAAGTCATGCGGAACCGAGGGGCGGACGGCGTGAGCATGTCCGAGATCAACTCGCTGACGGAGACGTACACGAACTACGATCCCTCAACTCCGGTGCACGTTCAGTACTTCGATTACGTTACGAACATCCTGCAGGGGGATCTGGGACAATCGATGTCGTTCACCAACAAGAGCGTCAGCGAGCTCATCATCCAGGCCGCTCCGTGGACGATCTTCCTGCTCACGATGGCGATCCTGCTCACGTTCGCGATCGGTATTGTGCTCGGCGCGGTCATGGCATACCGAGAGGGAAGTCGGTTCGACATCGGATCGACGGTCCTCTCGATGTTCCTGAACTCGGTCCCCTACTACGTCGCGGCAATCTTCCTGGTGTACGTCCTCTCCATCCAGCTGAGTATCTTCCCGCAATCGGGGAACTACGCAATCGGGTTAGAACCGGGACTGACGCCCATCTTTATCTCCGACGTATTCTACCACGCGACGCTTCCGATCGCGTCCCTCGTCCTCACCGGATTCGGCGGGACCGCGATCACGATGCGAGGGAACGCGATTCAGGAGATCGGGGAGGACTACATCCGGGTGGCACACCTCCGGGGTGTCCCCGGACGCCGGATCGCGGTCCGGTACGTCGGTCGGAACGCGCTGCTGCCGATGTACACCAACCTAATGATCTCCGTCGGATTCATGTTCGGCGGCTCGGTCATCCTCGAAGAGATCTTCGCCTACCCTGGCCTCGGAAGCTACCTCCTACAGGCGATCCACGCCCGCGATTACCCGCTGATGATGGGGATCTTCCTCGTCATCACCGGCGCGGTTCTGATCTGTATCCTGATCGCGGATCTCACCTACGGGATGATCGATCCGCGAGTCAGCAAGGGCGAAGGCAAGGAGGCCTACTGAGAGGTAACATTCGATGGCTGAAACCAATTCAACGTTCGACGCAACCGACGATCGCGACAGCACGAGTGACGGACCGACGGCGACCCGTTCGGAACTATACAGGGAGTGGCTCGATGTAGCCATCCTCGCCCCGCTACGGGTCGTCTGGAACGACTGGCGGACGAAGGTCGGCTCGATCATTATCCTGTTCTACATACTGATGGGAACGGTCGGTCTCTATCTCGTTTCCCCACCGAACCAGGGGCAGGGACCGCGACTGATAGGCCCCTTCGAAAGTATGGCGTATCCGCTCGGAACGGACAACACCGGGACGAGTCTCCTCTCAGAGATCGTCTACTCGACACCGCCGGTGCTGAAGATGATTCTGGCCGGTGCGGTGTTCTCGACGATTATGGCGACGATCATCGGGACTATCTCGGGCTACAAGGGTGGGGTCGTCGATAGTGTCCTCACCACTCTCACGGACATCGCCATGACCATTCCCGGCCTGCCCCTGATCATCCTCCTGGTTGCCGTCTTCGAACCGGAGAGCCCGTATCTGATCGGCGTCTTCCTCGTGATTAACTCGTGGGCCGGTCTCGCGCGGTCAATCAGGTCGCAGGTGCTCTCGATCAGGGACCACTCCTACGTCGAGGTCTCCCGGATCATGGGCGCATCCACGCCGAAAATCATCGCTGACGATGTCCTGCCGAACATCATGCCCTACGTGCTGATCAACTTCGTCAACTCCGCACGCGGGGTCATCTTCGGTGCGGTCGCGCTGTTCTACCTCGGGCTCCTCGGCGGCTTCTCGTCCAACTGGGGGATCACGCTTAACGAGGCCTATACCAACGCAGCGATCTACTCGTTAGACTCCGTTTACTGGCTGCTCATTCCGATGGTAACGATCGTCGGCCTCTCGTTCGGGTTGGTACTGTTCGCACAGGGAACGGAAAAACTGTTCAATCCGCGTATTCGGGCGCGCCACGCGGAAACGGTCGATGACACTGCGCCCTACGAGAAATAACAATGCAGCACAAACGCACATCAACCGTCGACGATCCGATCTTCGAGGTACAGGATACGACCGTCTCATTCGACATGTCACGAGGGGAATCGAGAGTACTGAACGAAGTGGATATCGACGTGGCACGAGGTGAAGTCCTCGGCGTCGTCGGCGAAAGCGGCAGTGGGAAATCGATGTTCGCGTCCGCGTTGCTCGACGCTGTCGTCGACCCAGGTGTCCTCACCGGCGATATCACCTTCTACCCCGAGTCGGGGGAGCGTATTGACCTGCTCGAGCTTTCCGAGTCGGAAATCAAGCAGGTCCGCTGGGAGGAGATTTCGATGGTGTTCCAAGGCGCGATGAGTTCGTTCAACCCGACGATGTCGATCGGAGACCACTTCCGAGAGACGCTGGCCGTCCACGACGAAGACGTCGACGAAGGGATGGAACGCGCCGAGGACCTCCTCTCGGAACTCTACCTCGAGTCCGACCAAGTGTTGGACTCCTATCCGCACGAACTGTCAGGTGGGATGAGCCAGCGCGCACTCATTGCCCTGAGTCTGGTACTCGAGCCCGAAGTGCTGGTGATGGACGAGCCGACGGCCGCGCTGGACCTCCTCATGCAGCGCAGCATCATCCGGTTGATCAGGGAGATTGCGGACGAGCGCGATCTGACGATCGTCTTCATCACCCACGACCTGCCGCTGGTCGCGAACCTCGCCGACCGGATCGCGGTCCTCTATGCCTTCGAGTTCATCGAGGTCGGCCCCGCCTACGAGGTGTTGACTGAAGCGAAACATCCCTACACGCGAGCGCTGCTCAACTCGACGCCGAACTTGGAGACGCCCCGCGAACAGATGCAGCCAATCGAGGGCGCGGCTCCGGATCCGGTTTCGGTTCCTAACGGGTGTTCGTATCACCCGCGCTGTCCGATGGCCGACACGACCTGCGAACGCGATGATCCACCGCTCGAGTCGGAGACGCCGGACGACGGACACGTCTCGGCGTGTCACTACGTCGACGAGGTGCCCGATACGGTTCCGCTGACCCTTCAGGAGGTGAAGGTCAATGAGTGAGGATCACGTCGTCTCGCTGCAGGACGTGGAAGTGCACTTCGAGTCGGATTCGTCGCTCCTCTCCCGATTCAGGGGTGAAACCGATATCGTCAAAGCCGTCGACGGCATCTCGCTGGACATTCCCGAGAACGACGTCGTCGCGCTGGTCGGCGAGAGCGGATGCGGGAAAAGTACCCTCGGAAAGACCGCCATCGGCGTCCAGCGCCCGACCGACGGCTCGGTGAGCTACAGGGATCAGGACGTCTGGAAGGCCAAGGACAAGGAAGGAAACGTTGAGGTTCCGTACGACGATATCCGCCAGTCCCTCCAGATCATTCCCCAGGATCCGGGCGCGTCGCTCAACCCGAACAAGACGGTCCAGCACTCGCTCTCGGCGCCGCTCAAGCTTCGTAATCCGGAGATGGACTCGTTCGAGCGACGGGATCGAATCCACGAAATGATCTCGCGGGTCGGCATGTCTCCGCCGGAAGACTACGCCAAGCGGTTCCCCCACCAGCTCTCCGGTGGCGAGAAGCAACGCGTAGCGCTGATTCGGGCACTGTTGATGAACCCCGACCTCATCCTCGCGGACGAGGCGGTGAGCGCACTCGACGTCTCCTTGCGGATCGACATGATGGACCTCATGCTCGAGTTGCAGAGTGAGTTCAACACGTCGTTCCTATTCATCAGCCACAACCTCTCGAACGCCAGTTACGTTGCCGGGAAGTCTAACGGCCGGATCGGAATCATGTATCTCGGCGAACTCGTTGAGATTGGGCCCATCGACGAGGTCCTGACAAACCCGAAACACCCCTACACGAAGGCACTGGTGTGGGCGACACCGAACCTCGATCCCGACGCCGACGCGAAGAACGAATCGCCGCTCCGGAAGATCGACGTTCCGGATCCCCGGAACCCGCCGTCGGGCTGTCGGTTCCACACGCGGTGTCCCGAGGCACGCGAGGCCTGCAAGGGGACTACCCCCGAGTCGGTGCCGGTCGACGGCGACGAGGACCACGCAGTGACCTGCTTCCGGGCGCTCGACAACCACGAGTACTGGAACAGCCCGGAACTCGAGGACGAGCCGACTGAATCCGACGCGGATCCGGCCGAACTCGCGGACGAACCCGTCCAGTAGCGCTCTTCCCTCGCCGTTCCAGTACTTCTATTACGACGTCGCCGAAACAAGGAGGCAATGGATACGAGCGAAGCCGTCTTCCGGGCGCTCCTCTCGATTACCCTGACGCTGGCAATCATTCTCCTGGCGTTGTTCCCGTTCCAAGAACCCGGATCGGAAGGTCGCGTCGTGTCGATTCTGGCGCTGGCCATACAGAGCGTCATGATCCTTATCGCTACAGCGGGACTCTACTTCGGCTGGGAGCCATTCAAGTTTTTCGACGAGACCTAGTTCGTCGGCGCAGCCGACGCGCCGTCAGTCGGATCTCGGTCCCCGGTCAGCCGAAGTACCGAATACGGCGGGAGCGACACCATGACGGTCCCGTTGTCGACCGTCGCGCTGTCGGTCGTCGGCGCGATCCGCTGGGGGTCCTCGAGCGTGTTCGTGTCGTACATCGTCTCCGCCGAGAGCCGATCGACGGTCACCTCGTTGAGCGATTTCAGCGGGTCGCCCGAGACCGTGACGTCGATGGCCCCCGCCCCGGCGTCACGGTGGACGAGCATGATCGCGATATCGTGCTCGTCGGCGTCGGTCACCGCCATCACGTCGACCGCCGGCTCGTCGGTCACGGGCTCGAGTTCGCCGAACCACTGGGTCGTATCCGACCCCCACGTGGTCTCCGTCGAGAAGGTGTGACACGTCACGTTGACGCCGACCGGGGTGCCACCGATCAGTCCTGTCCCGAGCTGTTGGCCATAGTAGCAGGGATCCACCCATACCCGTCCCTGTGACTTCCGGAGTCCACCACCGTGGTTTCCGACGCCGGAGTGAGTCACCATGTCGACGGTTCCACTCCGGATGCACTCGTGGATGATCGTGGCGTCGAAGACGGCCTCGGTGATGCTCTTGTTCGTGGGGAGGGTCTCCTGGTCCATGCGGTTTCCCTCATGGGCCTCGTGTAGCTCGTCCATTCCGTCTGACTCGTCCGCTTCGTCCTCACGGTTGCCGTCGGCTTCCGCTGCGGTATCCTCCTCGTCGAACCGAGTGAACAGCTGCAGTTCCGTGATCGCCTGTCTGACATCCTCGAGCCCGGCGTCCCGGCAGTCGTCCGCGATCCCCTCGTACTCCGCGCACAACTGGCTCGCAAAGCCCGAGTGGGCGTTGAACAGTTCGACCGGGTCGGTCCCCGAATCGGCGTGACACTCGAGGAGGACGTGATCGGTGAGCCAGTCGGTCGACTCGAGTTCCGCGAGGAGTGGTTCGTTCCAGTCAGTATGGCGGTTCCCGCAGGCCATCACCGCGATCGAATCGTCGACGGCCTCCATCACTGCCTTGAACCGTCGGTAGCGGTCGGCGTTGCCCGCCGGTGTCGTCCAGCCGATCTGCCACGGACCGTAGAGTTCGTTTCCGACCTCCCAGTAGGTGACGTCGTACGGTTCGGGATGGCCGTGTTCGGCTCGCAGGGCACCCATCTCGGTGTTGATCGATCCGTTGCAGTACTCCACCCACCGCGCCGCTTCCTCGGGTGTCCCACTCCCGGCGTTCACGCAGATCATCGGCTCGCAACCGACCGCCTCACAGAGTGCGACGAACTCGTCGGTCCCGAAGAGGTTCGTCTCGAGGGCGTCCCACGCCGGGTTCGGCTCGGTCGGTCGCTCCTCGATCGGACCGACGCCGTCCCGCCAGTGATACCCCGAGACGAAGTTTCCACCAGGCCACCGAAGCACGGAGAGGTTCAACTCCGCGAGCAGGTCGACGATTTCGGGGTCGGCCGTGGCGACGTGATCGTCGGGATAACAACACACCCGATCGACGACGACGTTCGCGGTAGCGCCCCGCGTGGTCACGCTGAACCCGAAGAGTCGCTCCGACGCCTCGAGTTCGTTCTGTGGCAGTTCCAGCGAGAACGAGACGGTTCGATCTTCATCTCGGGCAGTGACGACGGTCTCCGCGAGTACCTCCCCGATCGTTCCGTCGGTAGGGTCGACGTCGTGGACCGCGAGTCGAACCGGTCTCTCTTCGGCGGCGCGCATCGTTACCTGTCCCTCGAACGCGTTCGTTCGATGGACTGGTAGGTAACACCACTGCGCGAGGCCGTCGTAGCTGTCCGCCGAACCGGTCTCGAACCGTTGTGCGCGGTCGTCGGCCGTCCCAATATCGGGACTCGTTCGTACCGCATCTTCGTTCCCGTATGGGAACCACCACAGTGCCGTTCCGTCGCGATAGGCCGCCTGGAGTCGTTCGGTGTCCGGTATTCCGTGCGTCTCGGCGTACGTCTCGATCCGGTCGTCGATCTCGTCAGGATCGCTGACGGCACTGTTGCCGCCGTCCGGACCGTACTGCTGGTGCCCAAACTTCCAGGAGCCGAACGTGGGGTTGAATAGCGCCTGTGCCTCGAGGACGTTCGTCACGTTCCGGGGCGTGTAGAGGTGTTCGCCGAATTTCGAGTACAGTCCGGGGCTGACCGCCTCTCCCCGCCTCGATGGGTCGAGGCGGACGGTTGCCTGCGATTCGGAGTCGCCGCTCGTATGCGTATAGAGATCCGCCATGCTCGTACGTGTACTGTTTCCCGTATGTCTCATAAACGTGGGGATAACTCTTAAAAGACGTTCAGTTAGAGAAACGATATCCTGCCCGCGGCACTGTCTAGTTTAGTACCTCCGCTGGCGTCTGTCCGTTGAGTGATTGGTGCGGTCGTTGTGTATTGTAGTAGTGTACGAACTGTTCAAGCCAGTCTCTGACGCTCGCTCGACTGCCCACCCATGAGTTGTGGAAGCAGTCAATTCTCATCTTTAAGGTATGAAACCACTTTTCGATCAGGTTTCGATCGACATAGTCGAGCTGACCGCTCAACCCCAATCGAGAAAGGGCAGTCAGATAGCCGTAGCCATCGACGAGAAACACAGTGTTGGAGAGATCGTGTTTCTCGGTCAATTTATGCAGGAACGCAGCGGCTGGATCGGTTCCCCGCCGTCCAAACACTGCAACATCAAGAATAAGCCGTGAGTCTAGGTCGATTGCAGCGTACACCCAAGACCAGTCGCCGTTAATCTTGACAGCGGTCTCATCAATAGCGACCCGCGACGGCGAAGCCGACGGCGGGTCTGGGACGCTGTCAGCCAGCCGATGCACCCAGTACCAGATTGCTTGATGAGTGCGTTCTACGCCAATCAAGCGAAGAATTGCTTGTGTCTCTCGGAGAGAACAACCGGTCGCGTGGAGTCGGACGGCGAACACCCTGACGGGCGTCGCCGTCCGCTCACGCTCCCAACATTCATCAAATTCCGCCGCGTAGCACTCGCTGAGCAGGTCTGCGAGCCACATTCCAAACTAACTCCACGACCTGCTTGTTCCTCAAACTGGCCTAACTAGACACTGCCCTGCCCGCTGAGTACCCGCTTCCCCGAACAGACGCGGTAATATACTTCGATGGAGTAGAACAGGGGGAATCTGCCGAGTATGGGATTTCAGGGATCGATCGATTCAGTCGAGTAGCGATATTCGGCAGGTCAATCACTTTCAACTACGATCCAGTTTCGGAACGGTATGGGTCCAGACCGCCGAACTCGAGGTGATGGAATCGAAGGCGGACAGTCGATCGGCAGCCGACGGATTGAAGCGACACGGATCAGGTTGTAGTCGACGAGACGGCAGTTCAGTTCGACGGTCGGCGCTATCGGCCGGCCGTAGCCGTCGACCCGACGCCGTGGCCTGAAGCGACGCGCCCTCCACACCGACTCCGATTTCGAGACGAGACCCACAGAAACCGACACGCTGTCGAACCTCTCTCTCGAGATACATGATCGCGGACGTCCCGGTTCGGAAACAGTTCAAATCCGCCGACCCAGCGACTGCGGAAATGCGATCCAAAGCGATAGAGATGACGGCGGACAGTTTCTCAGGACGGCCCGTAAGCACCGAATCGATGCGTCGCTGCTCGAGGATTTCCGCGGAACACGCTGCGTCGTTAACTCGGTTACGGAGGGGTATCACGTTACCCAAATAAAAATAGCATAACCGGTTAGTATACTGAATTAGCCTACATAGTTATGCCGACGCAGCCACCGGAATATCGACAAATAGAGGACCTATTTTTATGTTTTTCTACCAGTCTATTTTTATAATCGAAGGCTCG
This sequence comes from Natrinema sp. SYSU A 869, assembly GCF_019879105.1. Lineage (NCBI taxonomy): Archaea > Methanobacteriati > Methanobacteriota > Halobacteria > Halobacteriales > Natrialbaceae > Natrinema > Natrinema sp. SYSU A 869. Next base: position 751,394 of record NZ_CP082247.1, read on the forward strand.
AACGACCAGCTTCGTCGGATCTATCGACGCACCGTCGGACGCACTACAGAAGGTCCGAAGGAGAGTCCCAGTTCACTGCCAACATCGCTGGAGACCGGACATTTTTCTCGACCGACGTGGAGAACCATTCGATGGACCCGTTCACGATTACGGACTCAAACCCGTTCGCACAACTCCTTGGGATCGAACTGGTCGAAGCGGCGGACGGTCATGCCGAAGCTCGACTCCCGTTTCGCAGCGAACTCTCGTCGAGCGCCCACACCGAAATCGCACACGGCGGCGTAACCTACGCGCTGGCGGACCACGTCGGCGGGATGGCGATCATCTCCGTCGCCGAAGAAATCTGCCCGACGATCGATATGCGAATCGACTACCTCGTACCGGCCCGCAGCGACCTCCGGGCGACTGCGACCGTCGTTCGAAACGGGGGGCAGGTCGCACCGGTCGATATCGACGTCTACGATGCGGACGATATCCATGTTGCGACTGCTCGCGGCGTCTACAAGGTCGATCGATCATCGGCGGGTTCGACCGACGAGAATCCCTGGTTGCGCGACCAGAGCGACGACAGCGGGTGACGAGATCGGGATCGGAGCCGTGCCCGCAGATAGCGAGGTCCCCGATCGCGATACGGCGGTTCCGCTCGGCCAACGGCGGCCCGAGTCGTATCGATACGTGGGTTACGGCGTCAGTGCGACTTTTCCTGTGCTCTTCCGATCCTCGATGAATCGATGGGCTGCCGCGGCCTCCTCGAGCGGGAACTCCTCACCGACGATCACCTCGAGGTCGCCGTTCGAAAGCACATCCGTGAAATCGATGACTGCGGTCGTTATTCGACCCGGATCGTGGGCAGCGGCCTGACTGAGGTGAAACCCGATGACGCGCTTGTTTTCGAAGAGGAGCCGTTTGTTTTCGACGGCCGCTAGCGTACCGCTCGCGACGCCGTAGATGACGAGTCGACTGAAGTGAGTGAGCGCGTCGAGGCTCCGTTCGAAAACGTCGCCGCCGACGCTCTCGAGGACTAATTCGACGCCGTCACCGTCCGTTTCCGTCTCGACGACCTCGCGAAAGTCCGTCTCGGTGTAGTTGATCGGACGGTCACAGCCAAGATCGGCCGCGAGATCGAGCTTGTCCCAGGTACTCGCGGTGCCGAACACCGTCGCGCCGGCGCGGGACGCGAGCTGAACGGCGGCCGTCCCGACCCCGCCTGCAGCCGCCTGGATCAGTACCGATTCGCCGTCCTCGAGGCCGTCCCACTCGAAGAGACAAGAGTGTGCGGTGAGGAATTGGACGGGGAAGCCGGCGGCTTCCGCGAAACTCGTTCCGTCGGGTATCGGAAACAGCAGCTGGGTGTCCGAGACGACGAACTCGGCGTAACTGCCGCCACCGGGCATCGCGACTACCCGGTCGCCCTCGGTCACGTCGAGCCCCTCGCCGACTGCGTCGACGGTCCCTGCGGCCTCCGCACCGGGCACATATGGCGGTTCCGGGCCGCCCGGGTACGTGCCGCGACGCTGCATGATATCTGCGAAGTTGATGCCCGCCGCTTCGACGTCGATTCGGACCTCGCCGGGCCCCGGTTCGGGGACCGGTCTGTCGGTCAGCTCGAACACGTCGCTATCGCCGTGGTCCGGCACTTCGATGGCCTTCATGGCTCTCTGCTTCGGGTGTGCATATCATAAACATGGATGGTCCTGTTCCCCGTGACGCCTCTCGAAGAGCCACCGGTGAGAGAGTCACGCTGTACCCTCTCGGCGAAACACATATAGTGGTATGTGTTGGCAGTCCACAACGGAGATGGAGCTACACGATGAAGATCAAATAGCGAGATACGAGGACGCGGGCGTCTGGGGAGACGAGACGCTGCTCGAGCGGTTCGCGGATACCGTTTCCCGGCATCCCGAGCGGACGGCCGTCGTGGATCCACCGAACACGCGGGACTTGATCGATCGAGAGCCGGACCGACTGACGTACGCGGAACTCTCCGACGCCGTCGACGCCGTCGCGGCATCACTTCACGAGCGCGGGATCGGCGAGGACGACTTCGTCGTCGCGCAGTTGCCGAACACGTGGGAACTGGCCGCGCTGTACCTAGCGGTCGCTCGAGCCGGGGCCGTCACGTCGCCGATGCCGATTCAGTGGCGGCGACACGAACTCGAACACGTAGTCGACATCACTGAGGCCGTCGCGTACGTCGGGCCTCGAGACTTCGACGGGTTCGACCACGTCGAGATGGCGACGGCGGTCGCCGAGACGTCGGAACCGCTCGAGCACGTCGTCTCGTTTTCGGACGTTCGAGACTTCGCGGCCGCTGATCCGGACACGTCAGGGCTCGATACCGTCGAGGTCGGGGCCAACGAGGTGTTCAATATCCAGTGGACGTCCGGGACGACCGCCGATCCGAAGGCGTGCCCGATGACGCACAACAACTGGCAGTCGAATCCGACGCCGCTCCTCTGTGAGATGAACGAGGGCGACGTGATACTCTGTGCAGCGCCGCTGGTCAACATGACCGCGCTCGGCGTCAATTACGTTCCGTGGTTGCTCACTCGCGGAACGCTCGTGCTCCATCATCCGATCGATCTCGGTCTGATGGTCGAGCAGATGCAAGACGAGGGCGTCACGTTCACCATCTTGGTTCCGGCGATGTTGAATCAGTTGCTCAAACACCCCGACGTCGACGACTTCGACCTGAGCGACGTCGAAACGATCACGACGGGTTCGGCTGCACCCGCCGAGTGGGCGATGCGGGAGTTCGACGAGCGATGGGGGATCGAGATCATCAACATCTGGGGGCAAAACGAGGGAACGTCTGCCATCAGCGGTCCGAAGACGACCCCCCTAGAGCGTCGTGCAACGGAGTTCCCGCGGTTCGCCGAGGACGTTGATTGGGGGATCGACGATCCGCGGATCGACACCGTCGACACTCGGATCGTCGACCCGGAGAGCGGCGACGAGGTGACCGAACCGGGCGAAGTCGGCGAGGTCGCGTTCCGTGGGCCGGGGCTCATGGCCGGCTATTACAACCAGCCCGAACTCACCGCAGACGCGTTCGACGAGGGCGGATACTTCTATACCGGGGATCTGTTCCGAGTCGAAGCGGACGGGTACATGAGTTTCTTCGATCGGAAGAAAGACGTCATCGTTCGGGGCGGGTTCACCATCAGCGCGAAGGAAGTCGAGAACATCGTCATCGAACACCCGAAGGTCGCGGACGCGGCCGTCGTCGGTGAACCGCACGAGGACCTTGGCGAGCGCGTCGCAATCTTCGCGGTCCCACAGTCGGACGAGGGCCTCTCGCTCGAAGATATAACGGAATACATGGGCGACGACGTCGCCGTGTACAAGCGCCCCGAACGGCTGGAACGCGTCGAGGAAATTCCCCGGAATCCGGTCGGGAAGGTTCTCAAGACTGAGCTCCGAGAGCGACTGTGAGCAAGCGATTCCGATACGTGAGGCCCGCTAGAATACACTCGACGATACGATTGGCACGAACAGGGCGAATCGGTATCGCGGTATGAACCGATACGGCAATTCGGTCCCCGGTCGAAGCGCGGGTTACCGATCTTTATTCACGATGGTTGAACCAACGTTCTTATCTACAACGGGTGAAAAGAGAGGGGCGATGAGCGAGTACGGCTGTAAAGTCTGCCGAGTATTAGATGAGTACGGGATGGAGCGATACGAGGAGCGACTACTCGAGCAGTGGCAGGCGGACCCCTCTCAGCGGAAGGGGTATCGGCAACTCGCTGAATGGTTCAATACGCTCATGTTGCGCCGCGAAATGGACCGCGCGGGGCTTTCGACCCTCGGCGACGAAGCCGAGTCCAAGTACGAGCGGCTACAGTCGGACGAAGCGGTCGCAGCGGAGGTCGCGACGGAGTTAGAGAACGCAGGGATTCCGATCGAGACGCTCCGAGACGATTTCGTCTCGTACGGCGTGATTCGAACCCATTTGAAGGAGTGTCTCGAATCCGATATCGACCTCTCGAGCGGGGACTGGGAACAGAACGCGATCGAGATCTCACGGGATCACGCGTCCACGAAAATCGAAGAGGCGGTCCGATCGCTCCGGAACAAGGGACGGCTCACCGCCGGCGGTGACGTGAGCGTGTCCGTCACCGTCGAACTCGAGTGTGAGAACTGTCACGCTCGCGTCCCTAGCGATCGGGCGATCCGCCGCGAATACGTCTGCCGTTGTGATGACTGATTATGACTGACCGAACACTGCATCTCGAACTCGAGAATATCGGTGGTATCGAACGCGAAGAACTGTCGATTACTGCGGGACCGACGTTCATTCAGGGCCCGAACGCTGCGAACAAGAGTTCGTTCCTCAAGGGACTGCTCTTCGCGCTCGGGAGCACGACGGTTCCGATCCGAAGCGGGGCCGACGAGGCTCGCGCAGTGCTCTCGTCCGGCGAGAAGCGCGTCGAACGGATCGCTCGACGGACCGACGCCGGTATCGAGACGGCCGGCGAGGCGTGGATTACGGACCCCGACGACGTCACGCTTCTCGAGCGGTTCGCGGGACTACTGGAGACGAATTCGCTCAGAAGTGCCGTGGCTCGGAACGAAGACGTCGAGTCGCTCCTGAAAGAGCCGATGGACATCGAGGCGCTCGAGGCGGAGCGATCGACGAAATGGCGCGAAAGCGGGAGCTGACGGCGGAGATCGAGTCGGCCGGTGACGTCGATGATCGGCTCGAGGACCAAAAACGCGAGCTCGCGACGAAACGCGACCGACTCGACGAACTCGAGTCGACCCTCGAGGAGCTGTACGACGAGCAGGACGACACCGATACCGACACCGACGATGTCCTGCAGGAGCTGCGCGACGAACGAGCCGATCTGCGCTCGGACGAAGCCGAGTGTGAGACACAGATCGAACAGCTCGAAGCCGCTATCGACCGCCTCGAGGAGCGGAGGGACGAGATCGAAGCCGATCTCGAGGACGCACGCGACGCCATCGAAGAGACCGATATCGAGGCCCTGAAACGGAAACGCGAGTCAGCGCGGGCCGAACTCGACGACGTAACAGAACGCCTCGACGTGTTGCAGTCGGTCCTGACTGCGAATCGCGAGATGGTCGATTCAGAGTTTACGGGCGTACTCGGCAGCGATACAGGACTGATGGGCGACGAAGTGACCTGCTGGACGTGTGGCCGATCGGCACCGGTCGAGGAGCTCGAGGGGACGATCGAGGAGCTGACGGAACTCGTCAAAGCGGACAAACGCCGAAAGCGCGAACGCGAACCGGAGATCGAAGAACTCACAGAGCAGATCGAGCAAGCTCGACGCTCGGAAACGGAAATCCAGCAGCTCGAGGCGGAGAAAGGGGACGTCGAGCAGACGCTCGAGAGCCGGCGTGACTCCCTCGAGGAACGACGCGACCAGCGAGAGACGATTCGCGATCGGCTCTCCGAACTCGACGACGAAATCGCCGATCGAGCGGCCGATCAGCGCTCCGAACAGTCGGAACTCACCGACGAGATCGAAGAGACGCGAGTCGAGATAGAGACGCTTCGACGGGAGATCGAGCGACTCGAGGAGACCTGCGAATCGCTCCGCGAAACGCGGGCGGAGCTGGAACGCAAACGCGAGGAAGTCGATCGACTCTCCGACGAGATCACGGCGTTGACGGACCGAATCGAGAACCTCGAAAGCGAGCTCCGGGCGGTGTTCAACGAAACGATGGACGAACTGCTGGACGTCCTCGAGTTCGAGCGGATCGAGCGCGTCTGGCTCGATGGCGAGTTCGAACTCGTGATCGCCCGCGAGGTTGACGGCCGGACGCAATCGGACTCCATCGAGCATCTTGCCGAGAGCGAGCGGGAGATGATCGGGCTCGTCCTCGCACTCGCCGGATTCATCACGTACGACGTCGACGACGTGACACCGGTACTCGTTCTTGACTCGCTTGGTGCGTTCGACGCGGAACGGACCCGCCGATTAGTCGATTACTTCGCCGACGAAACCGACTATCTGGTTGCGACGGTCCATCCCGAGTCCACCGTCGATACCGCGTTCGATACCGTGACGTTCGAACCGCCGGTGCAGAACTGACGCGTCCTCGGAACTACGGTGGCGTTTGAGAGGAGAAAACTAAACCGAACACGGTGGGATTTTCGGTACAAATTATGGTTCCTGGGACTGATCAGTAAACGGGAAGATAGTTCCCGATATCCACAGCGCGGTCTGTTTCGATGAAGTAATCGATATCAGTCATCGAGTCGAGCGCTCGCATCTGGACGAGAAGCTCGTCGATCTCAGCGTTCGATTTCGCGGTGGCGATGCCGTACAGGTCGACGGTGCCGAACCCTTCGGCGACGAACCAGAAGTCCATGTTCGACATCGCCTCGAAGGCGTCCCGTTTCGCGTTCGCTTCGTCGGCGGTTCTGGCCGTGACGAGGACGATTTCCCAACTGTTGCGTTCCGGGCGCGGTAAGAAGAAACTCGTCATGTTCTCGAGCAGCGACGTGACGCGGCGGCGGACGCCTTCGCTGCTCAGGTCGATATCGTACTCGGCTAACTCGGCGGCGATATCTGCGTACGGACTCCGCGGGTCGTTCGCGAGTATCTCGAGAATCCGTCGATCGATCTCGTCTATTTCGAGGACATCGTCGTCGGAGTGATCCGCCATACTCGGGTACTATGTCTACCACCTATTAAATCTCTAGATGGCCGCGGAGAGTATCGACTACGGGCCGCTATCGGTCGGTGTCTCGACCGATCATGGCGCTAACGCGGTCATCGTCTCGTGTATTTCGTCCGGTCCGGCGCCCCGCGGGAAGGAGACGTTGACGGCGTCCAGTCCGTCGATATCGAGGAACTGCTGCAGTTGTTCGCGCGCCTCCGCCGGCGCCCCCGCGGCCCCCATCTGGTCGCGCAGCTCCTCCCGAACGATCATCGTGGCGCGGTCCTTGTCACCTTCCTGCCACAGATCGTAGATCTCGTGGGCGACCTCCTCGTACCCCTGTCGGACGAGGTTATCGCGGTAAAACGTCCCCATCCCGCCGATGTAGAATGCGGTGTGTTGGGCGACGAGTTCGCGGGCGCGCTCGCCGTCCGCGAGGGCACAGCAGCCCACGGCGAGCGTCACGCGGAGATCGTCGGGGTCTCTGTCACCTAACTCGGCGCCGCGTCGGAGGTCGGCGAGCCGCTCTCTGAGGCCGTCTCTGGTGTAGTTGACGGCGTGCCAGCCGTCGGCGAAGCGACCGGCGAGTTCGACGGCCTTCGGGCCGAGACCCGCCGCATCGACCGGTGGGGCCGGTTCCGGCGGGTCACAGCGGAGTCGAAAGCCGTCCAGGGAGAAGTACTCGCCGTCGTAGGAGACCGTCTCGCCGGCGAGGACCTGTTGGACGATCTCGACCGTCTCTCGTGTTCGACGCAACGGATTGCCGAAGTCCATCCCGTGCCAGTTTTCGATAACGATCGGTCCGCTCGGACCGATGCCGAGCCGGAAGCGGCCGTCGCTGGCCTCCTGCAGCGTGGCGGCCGTCTGCCCGAGCAGCGCCGGCGATCTGGAGTAGATGTTGGCGATGCTCGTTCCGATCCCGATCTCGTCGGTCCGTTCGGCCGTGGTCGCCATCGCGGTGACGACGTCCCGTCCCCAGGTCTCCGGAAACCAGACGCGGTCGTATCCCAACTCCTCGGCGGTGACCGCCTGGTCGACGAGATCCTCAAGCGTGGGCTGTGCACCGACCGGCAGAAAGACGTCCCTATCGGTCATGTCTGTCTCGTATTTCGCATTCATAATAAAAGTACACGGCGGACTCGAGCGTCGCTTGCAAACCTGACCGAATGAGCTCGATCGGACACGCTCGTTCCGTATCAATCTGGCCCGCGTAGCGGAGGATCAGTGGTGGGATTTATACGCTCACGCCGCACAGTGGGATTTGATGGCATGAGCGAGTGCCGTAGGTGTCGGAATGACGACGTTCGGCCCCCACGAATGGACGCTTGCGGAACTAGTCGCCGAAGCCGCACTCGAGGCGCTAGACGATGCAGGGACGACGAACGATAGCATCGACGCGTTCTATCTCGGGAACACGCTCGGCGGAATGACCGAAAACGAGACCCACCTCGCACCGAAACTGGCGACGCACGTGGGGATCACCGGCGTGCCCGCACAGCGCTTCGAAGCGCTGTGCGACGTCCCCTCGGACAGGAGTGTCTCGAGTGCGGTCATGCCACCGCGGCACCGAAGGCGGCGTATGCACGCTGTGGTTCCCGCGACCTCGAGACGGTCGAATTACCGACGACGGGGACGGTCTACACCGTTACCACGATCACTGTCCCGCCGCGACAGTTCAGTGGCGAGGACAGTTATCAGGTGGCGATCGTCGAACTGAACGAAGCGCGCGTGATGGCACATATCGACGGGGAGGCCGAGATCGGCGACGAGGTCCGCCTCCGAGGAACGATCGAGGCGGACGACGCGCCGGCACCGCTTTTCGGATAGCGTATACGAAGGTCGCGATACCCGTGTCGTGATCCCCGGACGGTCCGTCCGCCGACAGTAATTATATTACGGAGGAGCCGGATGGTAGTGGTGAGGTTTGACCTAGCATGAATGTTGCAGTCCTGGGAGCTGGCTCCATGGGTCACGGTATCGCCCACGTCAGCGCTCTCAGTGGACACTCGGTTATCGTTCGCGATGTCGAACAGGAACTCGTCGAAGACGGTCTCGAACAGATCGAGGCGAATCTCGAGGGCGGAATCGAACGCGAGAAGATTACCCCGGCGGAGAAAGAGGACGCGATCGAGCGGCTCACCGGGACGGTCTCACTCGAGGCGGCCGTCGAGGACGCCGATCTCGTCATCGAAGCGGTTCCGGAACAGCTCGAGATCAAGCAGGACGTCTTCGAGGAGGCCGAGGAATTCGCGCCCGACAACGCGATCATGGCCACGAACACCTCGTCGCTGTCGGTCACGGAAATCGCCAGCGTGTTCGAGGATCCGTCCCGCTGTATCGGCCTTCACTTCTTCAACCCCGCTCACATCATGCCGCTCGTGGAGATCGTCGTCGCGGAGCAGACGAGCGAGGACACGAAGGAGTTCGCCGACCACTACGTCGAGAGCATCAAGAAAACGCCGACGACGGTCACCGACGTCCCCGGCTTCGCTTCGTCTCGACTCGGCGCGATGTTCAGTCTCGAGGCGATCCGGATGGCCCAAGAGGGCGTCGCGAGCATCGAGGACATCGACGAGACGATGCGACTGGGGTACAACCTCCCGATGGGGCCGATCGAACTCGTCGATCACACCGGGATCGACGTTAACGTCGAAGTGATGGAGTACCTCCGGGAAGAACTGGGCGAGCGATTCAAGCCGCCGCAGTTGCTCAAGCGGAAGCTCCGGGCCGGAAAGCTCGGTCGGAAGACCGGCGAGGGGTTCTACGTCTGGGAAGACGGGGAGATCGTCGGCGTTAGCGACGCCGGAGACGTCGCGGAATAGTCGACAATTCACCGCCCCCGCGATACTCCGATCGCCTTCAGTATCCCACCTGTCCTCAGATCGGCCAGCACCGGTCCCGTCGAAAGAGCGAGTTTCTCGGTCGGAGTGCTGCATTTATGGTCGAGTCCGCCGGCCAGGGAATAACGGACTTAGGGTGTTATTCAATGCTCGGCTCGAGTATCGGGGTATGCGCAATCAAACCACGGGTGTGAGTATCACACGATTCAGGACGGGAGTCCGATTCGGAGACGCTCCACAGTGAAACGAGTCGCTCAGGACGGGATCGGAGTTGGAACTCTCGGTCGAGTCTCTCGAGTCCGACGCCGGGGTCGTTCGCCACTGAAACGGCCGCGTCAGGGTCGTTGCTCGGCGACTGTGCTCCGATAGTAGTCGGTGAATTTCACGATCTCATACGGCTCGAACGCCGCACCGACGCCGTCTGGCGTCCAAGACACGGTCTCGTCTGCCTCGAGCAAACGGGGGAGATGTTTTTCGCCTGGTCGGCGAGTTGGTCGTAGTGGGAGACGCGCGAGTCACGCAGCACTCGTTCGACTGAGGAACAGCTGATCCATGTTGTCATTGGTCGTCGTATGCGATGATGTCGATGGTTGTTCGAACACGATCACGACATGACGTCCGTCGCGGTCGTGGCGCTATTCGGTCACTGTGGTCGGCGCTCGCCGAGCGTCCGCCGACGATCTCACTGGCCCTCGAACTCCGGCTCTCGGTTCGCCACGAACGCGTTGACGCCCTCGGCGTGGTCGTCGGTTTCCGCCGCCGTCGCGATCGCGTCCGTCTCCGCGGCGAGTTGTTCCTCGAGCGATCGATCGAAACTCCTCGTGAGAAGCTGTTTCACGGCTCCGTACGCTCTCGTCGGTCCGTCCGCCAGTTGCCGAGCCAGTTCGTCGAGACGCGCATCGAAGTCGTCGTCCGGAACGGATTCGGTCGCCAAGCCCCACTCGACGGCTTCTTCCGGCGTGATCGGCTCGTCGAGCAAGGCGATGTCCTTCGCTTTCCGGAGGCCGACGAGTCGCGGGAGGTGAAACGTCGCACCGCCGTCTCCCGGCAGGCCGAGGCGCGGATAGCCGTATTCGAAGCGAGCGTCCTCGCTGATCAGGACGAGATCGCCGAGGAGCGCAATGCCGAGGCCGGCACCGGTCGCGACGCCGTTGACGCCGGTGACGAGCGGGACGCCCGCCTGATGGAACTGGACGATCGCGTCGTGGAGAATCGATGCGCCGCGTCGCACGGAATCGGATCGGTGACCGTCTTCGGCGAAGCTCTCGACGTCGGCACCGGCACAGAACACGCCGTCCGATCCCGTCATGACGGCACATCGAGTGCCGTCGTCGGCGTTGAGAAACGACGCAATCTCGAGTAGTTCGTCGCCCATCGTATCGTTGAGCGAGTTGAATTTCGTCGTACTGTCGATCGTAATGGAGACGATACCGTCGTCTCGTTCGAGAACGAAGTTCTCACACTCCGGCAGCAGTCGTGCCATGGTATCACGTATACATCCTATTGTTATAATTCTCCGGTCCAGTAACGAGCGCCGATCGATGGAGCGCCGAACGGAGACGGAGTCAGCGCCGGCTCAGACGACTAACGGGCAATGCCCGCCGTCGCCGGATCAGTTACCGCCCCTCGAACTCCGGCTCGCGCCCCTCGAGGCGGGCAGTGAATCCCTCCGTGTAGTCGCGGGTGTCGTCGAGTTGCTCGCCGAGTGCCCGCTCGTAGGCGAGCCCGTCGTCGAGAGGCATCTCCAGGGCAGCGTTGAGCGCTTTCCGTGCTCGCTCCATCCCCAACGGCGCGTTCTCAGCGAGATCGTCCGCCAGCTCGCGAGCGCGTTCGTCGACCGCCTCCGCGTCGCAGACCTCGTTGACGAGCCCGATCCCGTCCGCCTCCTCGGGGTCGATGAACTCGCCGCTCAGGACGAGCTCTTTCGCCTTCGCCAGCCCGATCATGCGCGGAAGCCGTTGGGTCGCCCCGCCGTGGGGGAAGGTGCCGAGCTGTACCTCGATGACACCGTATTTCGCGTCCTCGGAGATGATCCGAAAGTCAGCGGGGAGCGACAGTTCGAACGCGCCCGCGGGTGCGGCGCGCTTGATGCCGACGACGGTCGGAACGCGCGCGGTATCGACGGTCTCGATGACGTCACCGAGGAGACTCCCGCCGCTCTCGGCTCCGCGGGACTCGCCTTGCTGGGCCTGTTCGCCGCGGTCGCGCATCATCTCGAGGTCCATCCCCGCACAGAAGACGGGACCCTTCCCGAGCAGTGCGACGGCGCGGACGTCCTCGTTCGCATCGACCTCCTCGAACGCCCGCTTCAGGTCGGAGAGAACGTCCTCGTTCAGTGCGTTTCGCTTGTCCGGGCGGTTCAGCACGACGTCGGCGCGGTAGCCGTCGACGTCCACGAGTACGTGACCAGTGCCAACTTCTCGCATACAAGGCGATCAACCAGATTGAACTTAATTGTACCGCCCCGGTGCCGTGTGTTCCCGCTGTTCAAACCGCGGGTTCGTCGCGAAATCGAAGCCGAGTGCGCCAGTGCGGCCGCTATCGACCCCTGAACTCCGGTTCGTAGTCGTCTTCGGCGAACGCCTTTGCCCCCTCTTCGTGGTCCGCCGTCTCCAGCAACCGTTCGAACAGCCGTCGGTCGTACTGTCGTCCCTCTCGAAGACCGGTCTGCGTGGCGATGTTGCCGGACTCCTTGATCGCCTGAATCGAAAGCGGCGGCTTCGACGCGATCGTTTCGGCGAAGTCTCGGGTCGCCTCGTCGAGATTATCGGGAACTCGAGTGACGATTCCGAGGTCGCGCGCACGGTCCGCGCTGATGTGTTCGCCGGTCATCGCGATCTCCTTCGCCGCGGCGGGATTCGCGAGTCGACTGATGAACTGGACGCCGCCCGCTCCGGGAACGATACCCAAATCGACCTCCGGGAGTCCGAACCGAGCGTCTTCGTCCGCGAACCGGAAATCACAGGCCATCGCCGTCTCGAGGCCGCCGCCGAGGCAGTAGCCGCGAATCTTCGCGATAACGGGTACCGGGAACTCCATGATGAATTCGTAGTGGTGGCGCTCGGAACTGGCACCCGGATTCGACTCGCTGAATTCGGTGATGTCGGCACCGGCACAGAAGTTCCCGTCTGCGCCCTCCACGATGACCGCCCGCAGTGCGATTCCGTCCTGGTCCTCGTTTTCGCTCTCGAGTAACCGGAGCCCCTCGATGAGGTCCGCCCGGAGCTGATCGCTGAGCGCATTGAGCGCGTCGGGGCGGTTCAACGTTATGTGGCCGATTCCCGTCTCTGGAGTGAATTCGACTACCGTCGTCTCGAGCGTTTCTCGCATACACGCGTCCATCAACACGATATTAGATATCTTTTCCGACTAGTACGCGATAGCGACAGTAGCAGTAGCGACCGAGACCCGTATAGTCGCGGCCGTTCGCCGCGCCTACTGAATAGCACGGGCCGAATCTGGTATAGCTTTATCACGTCGAACGGCTAACGGAACATCGTATGACAGACCGTGACGTATTTCTCCCGGTCGGCGCACAGCCCACGCTCGATCAACTCGTCGATCAGGCGGTCGCCGCGGAGGAACTGGGATACGATCGCGCCTGGTTCCCCGAATCGTGGGGTCGTGACGTCGTGACGGCGCTCGCGACCGCTGCCGAGCGAACGGATCGGATCGGCCTCGGAACGAGCATCGCCAACGTCTACTCCAGATCACCGGCGCTGCTCGGGCAGACGGCCGCCACGCTGCAGGAGGCTAGCGACGGCCGCTTTCGACTCGGACTCGGTCCGAGCGGCCCGCTCGTCGTCGAAAATTGGCACGGGATGGACTTTGGCAACCCGCTGCGTCGAACGCGAGAGGCGATCGAAATCGCCAGACAGGTAGTGGGCGGTGAGACCGTCTCCTACGACGGCGAGTACTTCTCCCTGAACGGCTTTCGACTCCGCTATGACCCGCCAGAGCCGGCGCCGCCGATCGATACGGCGGGACTCGGCCCGAAAGCCGTCGAACTCGCCGGTCGCTTCGCCGACGGCTGGCACGCCGTCAACTACACCAGAGACGGAATCGCCGATCGCCTCGAGGACCTCCAACGCGGCGTCGAACTGGGAGACAGGGATCGCGACGACCTCCGCGTCACGCTCTCCGTGAGCTGCTGTGCCCTCGCAGACGGCGAACGCGCCCGCGAACTCGTCGCCCAACACATCGCCTTCTACCTTGGCGGGATGGGGACGTTTTACCGCGATAATCTCGCTCGGCAGGGGTACGACGAACTCGCACACGAGATCCACGACGCGTGGCAGCGGGGGGAGCGCGACCGCGCTACGGATCGCGTGCGGGCGGAGTTACGCGATCAGATGGGCGCTGCCGGTACGCCGGCCGAGGCCCGCACGCAACTGGAACAGTTCGAGTCCATCGACGGCGTCGATGCGATCTATATCTCGTTCCCGCGCGGGGCCGAACCCGACGAGATACGTGAGACCATGACCGCGATGGCTCCGTGATCTCTCCATCTTCCCCTGTCCGAATCGGTGTTCCCCTGTCCGAATCGGTGGCTCACGGTCACTAGCCCGATTTCCGACTGCCGCGGACCGCCCCGGAAACGGCGCCGTTCATGATAGTATCGTTATGCGAATGGCGGGATTTATATGTGTATTCCGATAATGGTCTGTGTACTCATGGCACGATCAGTGGAGACCGGTTCCAGCGTCTCGTTCGGGACCGACGGCGAAACGGAACTCATCCTCCAGAGCCTCGAGGAGTTCGTCGAGCAGGAAGTGAAACCGATCGCCGATGACCTCGGTGAGACGCTCACGAACCCCCGGCTCGGACACGAACCGAACGGTCGGCTGACCAACGAAGTGCTCGAGGCGAGACGGGAGGTGCGACGGAAGAGCGCGGAGGCCGGCTTCTACGCGATGAACATGCCCGAGGCCGTCGGCGGCGAGGACGTGTCGGCCGTCACGTGGTACCGGGCGAACAAGCACCTCGCGAAGCAGGACGTGCCGCTGGCTTCGAACGTCCTCGCCGGACCCGGCGGTCCGAAGCCGCTCCTCGCTCAGGCGGAGGGCGAACAAGTCGAGCGATATCTCGAGCCGGCGATGCGCGCGGAAAAGACGACCGCGTTCGGGCAGACGGAACCCGGCGTGGGGTCGGACTCGCCGAACATGGAGACGCGGGCCGAGAAAGACGGCGACGAGTGGGTACTCAACGGGACGAAACAGTGGATCACGAACGCACCCTACGCCGATTTCATCCAGGTCTTCGCGAGGACGACGCCGCAGGAAGAGGCGGGTCGACACGGCGGCATCACGTGTTTCATCGTCGAGGAAGACGAGTACGAGATCGGGAGCCTGAACAACGCCGTCGGCGCGACCGGTATGCAGGCGGAGGTCCGCTTCGACGACGTCCGACTCTCCGACGATCGCGTCCTCGGGAGCGTCGACAACGCGTTTTACGACGCGATGTCGTTCCTCGGGCTCGGGCGCGTCGAGATCGGCGCGACGGCGGTCGGCCACGCGGAGTGGCTGCTCGACGAGGCCACGAACTATGCGAACGAGCGCGAAGCGTTCGGCGAGCAGATCGGCCAATATCAGGCGATATCGCACAAGATCGCTCGCGGACGAGCGAACGCGCTGGCAGCGGACACCGTCGGGCTCAAATGCGCCTGGCTGCTCGATCAGGGCGAGCCGGCGATCGCCGAGTCGTCGATCCTCAAGTGGTTCGCGAGCAACACTTTCTGGGAGATCGCCGACGATGTCGTCCAGATTCACGGTGCCAACGGCCTCGCCGAGGAGAACCCGTTCATGGACCGCCTCCACCGCGCCCGTATCCAACGAGTCGTCGAGGGGACCGACGAAATTCAGCTCAACACGATCGCCAAACAGTACGGCGTGGAAACGTAGGTCGGGAGACCGAGCGCGGAACTCGAGCACACTGACCGGGCACCCCGCCGAGAACGCGTATTGGCTCCGGTCAGTCCGTCTCACGATCTCCGAAACGAGAGCAGGACCCATCTCGCTGCACGACGGCGCTTCTATGGGATGGCTTTGCCGCTAATCGAAACTTATCCATCGTGGGTCACCGTATCTATCGGCATGAGCGAACCGAATCGGACCGCTGGGAACGATCTCGATGCGACGGTCCACCGGCTGGAGTTCTCCGTCGATTGGCCGCCGGGTCACGCGGCGGCGTACGTGATTTCGGGCGACGAGCCGATTCTCATCGATGCGGGTACACCCGGTGAGGACGGTTCCGAGGAATTACGCACCGAACTGAGCGACCACGGGTACGATCCGTCGGACATCGAACACGTGGTGCTCACGCACGGGCACACGGATCACGTCGGCCAGACGCCGACGCTGCTCGAGGCCGGATCACCGACCGTCTACGCGCCAAGACAGATACGGAATCGGTACGAGCGGGAGATGGACGCGGTCGCAGAGAGGACTCGAGCGAATTTACTCGAGGCCGGTCTCGAACCCGAATACCTCGAGTCCGCCAGCGAACGCTTGCTTTCCGCTCATCGCACGGTGCGCGAGTCGCTTCCCGAAGACGCGGTCGACATCTGGATCGATGCTGACCCGTTCACCGTCGGGACGCACGAAATCGAACCGATCTATTCTCCAGGCCATCATATCAGTCACTGCTGTTTCGGGACGACGCTCGACGGTGAGCGAGTCGTGTTTTCGGGCGACATGGCGATGGAACCGTTCCGCGCGCCGTCGCTACTCGTCAACTTCGACGACGGTGTCGAAGACAGCGTCCGACTGTTTCGTGCGACGCTAGAGCGCCTCAAAACGTATCAGTTCGAGCAAGTGTTCCCAGGCCACGGTCCGGTACACGAACGGTACGAGGAGTGTCTCGACCGATCCATCGCCGATCTGGAGTCCAAACTCGAGCGGTGCCGCGATCGGATCGAATCGGACCGGGCGACGGCCTTTCAGATCGCGACGGAGAGGGCGGGCACGGAGCGCGGAATCAGTCGAATCTTCGCGGAGACCGTTGGGCTCGTCGAATATCTGGAGGATAGAGGGGACGTCCAGAGTGTTCTCGAGGACGGTGTTCGGTTCTACGAGAGTACCTGAGCGGTTCACGTACTCCTATGTCTGATCAGCGGATCCGATAGACCGTCTCACGGGGAGAGTTCTGTTCGATAGTGCCAGTCGACGCCTCGTTTTATATTATCTCGTGAGGAGGTGAGCGTATGCCCGTTTCCGAGACGGAAGTCCACGACTTAATACGGAGTTCGGTACGCGAGCTCGCTGCCGGGTACGACGCCGATTACTGGCGCGAACACATCGATCAGAAGCGCTTCCCGGAATCGTACTGGCAGGACCTCGCGGACAACGGCTGGCTCGGCGTCGCGATCGACGAGGAGTACGACGGAGAGGGGATGGGAATGTACGAGATGACGATCGTCATCGAGGAGCTCTCGCGTGCCGGCGGGCAGGGGGGCATCATCTTCATACTGACGCCCGTGTTCGGCGGTATCAGTATTCAGCGACACGGGACGGAGGCCCAGAAGCGAGAGTACCTCCCGGAGATCGTCGACGGGAACTGCCGGTTCTGTATGGGGCTAACCGAACCGAACGCCGGGACGAATACGCTCTCGATAGAGACGATGGCCGAGCGGGACGGCGACGAGTTCGTGATCGACGGCGAGAAGACGTTCATCAGTAGCGTCGAGAACGCCGACGAGATGTTACTCGTCGCACGTACCTCCGAACTCGATCCCTCGGATCCGACTCACGGCGGAACGCTCTTCCTCGTTTCCGATCCGGCCGAGCGCGACGCGATTTCGCTGTCGACGCTCGACACGGCGGTGCCGTGGTTCGAACACCAATATCAGGTCGCCATCGACGGCCTCCGCGTTCACGAGGACGACATTCTCGGTGCCGAGGACGAGGGATTCGAACTCATGTTCGATACGCTCAATACCGAACGGATCGCCGGTGCGGCGAGCGCGCTCGGCGACGGACTTCGGGCCATCGACCTCGCGGTCGAGTACGCGAACGACCGCGAGGTGTTTGGGCAACCGATCGGTGCCCACCAGTCGATCCAACATCCGCTGGCCGAAAGCTACGCCAAGCTCCTCGCCGCCCGCCAGATCACGTACAGCGCCGCCGCGAAGTGGGACCGTGGCGAGGACTGCAGCATGGAAACGAACGCAGCGAAACTGCTCACGAGCCAGTTCAGTACTGAAGCCGCGTCACAGGCGATCCAGACTCACGGGGGGAACGGATTCACGAAGGAGTACGAAGTCTACGAACTCTGGCAGAACGCGCGCGCGTGACCGAGACCGTACCCGTCTCGAACGAAATGGCGAAGAACTACATCGCGGAACACCATCTCGGACTCCCCCGCTCGTACTGATTCGACGGGGCCGAAGGAACGGCCGATACGCTCCCCGCTCGCGGGTACGGATCCGGTTACAGGTCCCGCACGGCTTTCGGTTCCGGTACTCGAGACGGCTATCGCTGCTCGAGTGCGTTCTCCGCAGGACTGGCACGGATTCCTGACAGACGAAAAACTATATTTCCATTCAGTATACGCGGTACCATATGACATACGAGAGTGTGTACGAGGCCGTGTACGACCAGTACGAGACGGACGCGAGTTGGGACGAACACGCCCACGTCGGGGACAGAGAGTCGCTCAATATCGCAACCGAATCCCTCGGTCGGCACGCGTCGTCGGAAGAGACGGGGCTTCGGATCCGGGACTTCGAGACCGGCGAGACCGAGACGTACACGTTCGCCAAACTCGATGCCGCCGCGAACCGAGTGAGCAACTACCTGGATGCACACACCGACCGTGGCGACCGAATCGGTGCGATGCTCCCGACGCATTTCGAGCTGTATGCCGTCGTCTTCGGGACGATCAAGGCCGGCCGGATCTATCTCCCGCTCGCACCGATGTTCGGCCCGGACGCGCTGAACTACCGCCTCGAGGACGCGGGAGCGACCGTGCTATTCACCACGGCGGACGGCTGCGAGACCGTCGACGGGAGTCTCCCCTCGCTCGAGCGCGTCGTCACGGTCGACGGCGGACGCGGAGCGATCGATAGCGACGCGACGGTGGACGACTACGACGCGGTCCGCGATCGGTCCGAGACGTTCGAACCCGTCGAGACGCACCCGAACGACCCGTACACGCTGACGTACACGTCCGGGACAACCGGGCCGCCGAAAGGGGTCCTGAGCAGTCACGGCGGGGTGATCGAACTCCACGCGTACGCGGAATACGTCGCCGACGTCCGTCCCGACGACGTCTATCTGGTCGCCGCGTCGCCGTCGTGGTCGTACGGACTCAATATGGGAACGATCATGTCGGGGATTCGGGGGACCGCGATCGGGTGTTATCGCGGTCAGTTCGATCCCCGCGCGTTCTTCGAGACCCTCGAGGAGTGGGACGTCGACAACGCGATGATACCGCCGACGGCCCTCCGGCAGTCGCGAGCGGGCGGGATCGATCTCGAGGCGTACGACGTCGATCTCCGCGTGTTGCTTTCGGCCGGTGAATCGCTCGACGAGGACACCGTCGAGTGGTGTGAGAACGGATTGGGTGCACCGCCACAGGACGCCTACGGGCTCACGGAGGCCGGCATGGTGATCTGTAACTACGCGTTCGACGACTGGGAGGGAAAGCCCGGAAGCATGGGGAAGGTCCTTCCCGGCGTCGAGGTGGCGCTACTGGACGAGGACGGCGACGAAGTCGCGCAGGGCGACGTCGGTGAAATCGCCGTCAAACGCGATACGGACGCGCATGGATCGTACTGGGGCCGACCCGAGGCGACGCTCGAGACGTTCACCGGCCGCTGGCTCAGGACCGGCGACCTGGCGCGGCGGGACGAGGACGGCTACTACTGGTACGTCAGTCGCGCGGACGACGTCATCATCTCCGCCGGCTACCGCATCGGTCCCGCGGAAGTCGAGGAAACGCTGCTCAACCATCCCGCGGTCGAGGAAGCGGGCGTCGTCGGAACGGACCACGAAACCCGCGGCGAAATCGTCAAAGCGTACGTGACGCTCGTCGACGATGCCGACCCCAGCGAGGGACTGAACGACGACCTCCAGGAGTTCGCCCGTGACGAACTCTCGAAACACGAGTATCCCCGCGAGATCGAATTCCTCGACGAACTCCCCAAGACCGCCAGCGGCAAGATCAAGCGGTCCGCCCTCGAGGGGTGACTCCTTCGGCGTCCGGAGTTCACCGGGCGACACAATTAATACGGGTCGTCTAGACGTGTTTGTCACACAATGGCACGGATTGATCAGTACCATTTCTACGAGCGGGACTGGGAGAGTTACGAACGGCTCCGCGAGTCCTTCGAGTGGGAGATCCCCGACCAGTTCAACATCGCGGAGTACGTCTGTGATCGCTGGGCTCGCGAACGCGGGCACGTCGCGTTCTTCGCCGAGAACGGGTCGAGCGACCGCCGGACGCTCACGTTTCGGGACGTACAGCGCGACGCGAATCGCCTCGCGAACTACCTCTCGGAAGCGGGAGTCTCGGCGGGCGACCGGATCGGGATCTGTCTCGGTCAGCGGCCGGAGGCCGCCATCGCCCATATCGCGGCGTGGAAGCTCGGCGCCGTCTCGGTGCCGCTCAGCACGCAGTTCGGCGACGACGCCCTCGCGTACCGACTCGACGACTGTCGCGCGACGGCCTGTCTCGTCGGCGAATCGAGCGTCGAGACTCTCCGAACGATCCGCGACGACCTCGAGGCACTGGAAACCGTACTGACCGTCGATGTCGACCCGACTCCGACAGAAATGACATGGGACGTGGTCAAGACGCAGGCGTCACGACGGTTCGAGACGGCGGAGACGAACGCCGACGACGACGCGATCATCATCTACACGAGCGGGACGACGGGTGATCCCAAGGGCGTCCTTCACGCGCATCGGCTGCTGCTCGGTAACCTGCCTGCGTTCGCCGAGAGTTTCCTCGAGTCGGGAACGACGGATGGAACTGTGTTCTGGACGCCGGTCGAGTGGTCGTGGATCGGCTCTCTTTTTTCGCTCGTGATGCCGGCATTGTACTACGGACGGCCGGTCGTCGCCGACGACGTCGACCGGTTCGACGCCGAATCGGCGTTCGAACTCATCGAGCGATACGAGGTGACGGACCTCGGAGTCCCACCGACGGCCCTCCGTATGATGATGCAGGTCGATGCTCCATCGGAGCGATACGACGTGAAGTCGGTTCGACGCGTCGGTGCGGGCGGCGAAGCGGTCGGCGAAAGCGTCGTCGACTGGGCGAAAGAGACGTTCGATGGTGTCCCCGTCGAAGAGCTCTACGGACAGACCGAAGCGAACCTCGTCGTCGCCGACTGTAGCTCGTTGAAGCGGCCCCGTCCAGGGAAGATGGGACTCACGGTGCCGGGCCACGAGGTGGCGATCGTCGATCCGGAAACGGCCGAACCGATCGACGAACCGGGGTCGGTCGGCGAGATCGCGGTTCGATACGAGGGCAATCCGGTCTGCTTCGAGGAGTACTGGCAGAAACCGGAGCTGACCGATCGAAAGGTCCGAAACGGCTGGCTGCTGACCGAAGACCTCGGATCGGTCGACGAAGACGGGTTCTTCTCGTTCGAGGGGCGCAAAGACGACGTGATCATCACGTCGGGTTACCGCGTGAGTCCCGAGGAAATCGAGGAAACAATCGCGAGTCACGGTGCCGTCGCCGACGTCGCCGTTATCGGCGTTCCGGACGAGGAGCGGGGAGCGGTCCCGAAAGCGTTCGTCGTCGCAGACGACGACCACCCGACGACCGAGTTGAAGGAGACGCTCGGAACGCGTGTCAAGGACCGTCTGGCTCCGTATGAATACCCTCGAGAGATCGAGTTCATCGACGACCTCCCGACGACGTCTACCGGAAAGGTCCGCCGTCGGTCCCTCCGCGAGCGGGAGGGAATCGCGGACTCGTGACGCGTCGCTCACGCAGCGCTACGGGCGACGGGCGTGTTCTGAGACGCGACGACTCGACCGCTCGCTGGCTATCGTTCGAATTTGGTTCCGACCGATCCGCGTTCTTCCGACAATGATCGCTCCTCAAGTCCGGTGAGAGAGCACTGAGGGGTGTAACGGATGGGATCGACGCGACCCCGTCGTACCGATCCCTCTCGCCCGCGTTTCGATGAATACGGTCCTGTCACGAGCGGAGCGAGCGAGTCCGACCACAGCCATAATAAGTGTTAAAACAATATTAGGCATTTGGATTCCCAGCAGCGTCCAGAGTAATAACATACTAAGGGCGTTACTAAATGGCGCGATCGAGATCCTGTGCGCCGGAGTACCAACGAAGGTTTTGCTTACCGTGGAATGTCACATCGGCCGCGAATCGCTCGAGAAACCGTAGAGAACGGGATATCGGCGATCCGGAGATTCGTAGAACACGTAGCCGAACAGAGGCAAAGCCTATTAGCGTCACGGTAGTTAACAACACACGTACCATGAGAAACGCAGTTATCGTCGACGCAGTTCGCACTCCGTTCGGGAAGCGAGACGGCTCGTTTCGAGACATGCATCCGCAGGACCTCGCGGCGGAACCCCTCGAGGCGCTACGTGAGCGGAATGGATTCGAGCCCGAGACGATCGAAGACGTCATCTACGGCTGCGTGACGCCGATGGACGAACAGGGACTCAACATCGCCCGGCTCGCACCGATGGTCGCCGGCTGGGGCGATATCGTCCCGGGGGTTCAACTCAACCGGATGTGCGGGTCGGGTCAGCAGGCAGCTAACTTCGCCGCGTCGAACGTCATGGCCGACCAGCACGACGTCCTCATCGCCGGCGGCGTCGAACACATGACCCGCGTTCCGATGGGATCCGACGACGGCGGGCTGACGGACACGTATTTCGAGCATTTCGACGAGCGGACCCACCAAGGCGAGGGGGCCGAGCGCATCGCCGAGGAGTACGGCTTCACGCGCGAGGAGCTCGATGAGATCGCCGTCGACTCCCAGCGGCGTTGGAAGGAGGCCTGGGACGAGGGCCGCTACGACGACCAAATCACACCGGTCGAAACCGAACTCGACGGCGAGGAAGTCGTCGTCGAGCAGGATGAACATCCCCGTCCCGACACCGACATGGACACGCTCTCCGACCTTCCCCTCTCCTTCCGCGAGGAGGGCGAGGGCTTCCACCATCCCGGCAACGCCTCGGGGATCGTCGACGGCTCGGCGGCACTGTTGATCGCGAGCGAGGAAGCCGCTGAAGAACACGGCTGGGAACCGATGGCCCGTATCCGACAGACCGAGGTCGTCGGTGTCGACCCCATTACGATGTTGAAGGGCCCGATTCCGGCCACCGAAGGCGTCCTCAAGAAGGCCGACATGACCGTCGGCGACGTCGATCTCTTCGAGGTGAACGAGGCCTTCGCGTCGGTCGTCGCGGCCTGGCTCGAGGAGACGGGCGCATCCTGGGAGGACGTCAACGTCAACGGCGGCGCGATCGCTCACGGTCACCCGCTGGGCGCGACCGGCGCGATGTTGCTGACCAAGCTGGCCCACGAACTCGAGCGGACCGGTCAGGACACCGCGCTGTCGGCGATGTGTATCGGCTTCGGCCAGGGCATCGCGACGATCCTCGAGCGGGTCTAGCGGCGACGATTCGTTTCGGTGACCATCGGCGGTTCTTCGGCGGTCGTGTCCCGTGGGGCGGTCCCCGCTGCTACCCGTTGGTACCGGTTTCTAGAGGCTCGCATCGAATCTCGGCTCCTGTGATGACCGTGTATCCCGGTTCACTATCCGAACCTCGTCCGAAGTTATTAATGGTTGTACGTTAACAATACACAAGTATGGCGTCACATACTACTGTCATGTTCGGTGTGAGTGCGAGCGAGGAAACCGAGGCCGAGACGGAGGGGGCCCATGTTAGACCTTGAGGAGACGTTCGTGTACGACGCCGTAACGCACTCGTACAACATGTCCCCGTCGAACTACCGTAACGAACAACACGCCGAGGGGATCACGGAGATGCTCTTCGGGAACGTGTCGGCCGTCGTCTCCGACGAGTACACGCTCACCCCGGAGGGCTTCGTGCGGGATTGGGGCGTCGAAGAGACGGCGACCATGCTGTTCGAGGAGAGTTACACGGACATGGCAACGTTCCATCCGGTACCGATGTATGCCTTCCACGACGGGCTGGTCGCCAACGGCAAAGCGGGTGCGGTCGTGGACCGATGGCCCGACCGGTTCCGGTCCTACGCCTGCGTGGATCCGCTCCGAGACGAGTGGGAGGACGAACTCGAAGCGCAAGTTCAGGACTTCGATCCGCTCGGAATCAAACTCTATCCGTCCCACTGGAGCGAGGATCATCACGAAGGCTGGAGCATGGGTGATCCGGAGGTCGCGTTTCCCGTCTTCGAGAAGGCACACGATCTCGGCATCGAACTCATCGACATCCACAAAGCCATTCCCTTCGGTCCCGTTCCACGAGGCCCGTATCACCCCGGTGACGTCGACGAGGCGGCTGAGAGCTTCCCCGATCTCACGTTCAGTATCGTCCACGGCGGCTATTCGTTCACCGAGGAGACCGCCTGGCAGCTCGCTCGCTTCCCGAACGTCTACGTGAATCTGGAGGGACTACCAGCGATTCTGCTCGGTAACGAACGGCGGTTCGGCGAGTTGCTCGCCGAGTTGATCAGCTTTCTGGGAGAGGACGGGATGGACCGGCTGTTCTGGAGTTCAGGAGCGATGTCCGTCCACCCGCGGCCGCAGCTCGAAGCGTTCCGCGATTTCGAGTTTTCCGAGCCGGTCCGCAAGAACACCAGTATGATGGGCGAACTCCCCCAGATCACCGACGATCACAAGCGGAAGATCCTCGGAGAGAACTACGCGAACCTCATCGATCTCGATATCGACGAGGCCCGCACTCGTCTCGAGGACGACGAGTTCAGTAGTGCGCGGGCGGACGAGGAACTCGCGGACCCGTACTCGACGACGAACGCCGAGGTGGCGTGATGTCCTCCCTAGAGAACCGAATTCGCGAGCGGCTGGACGAGGTCATCGATCCGTGTAGCGCGGCCAACGGGACGAATCTCAGTATTATCGAAATGGGACTCCTCGACGAGATCGACGTCGACGAGGGCTACGTCACCGTCTCGATGCGACTCACCACGCCCTTCTGCATGCAACTCCCCTACTTCGTCGAAGAGATCGACGAGCGGGTCAGCGCCATCGACGAGGTGGTATCCGTCACCCTCGAGACGGACGAGGGCGTCGACTGGCATACGGGGATGATGTCCGAGGAGGCACAGAAACAGCGACGGGAACGCAAAGCTGCCCGCGAAGCGGAGTACTTCGACGAGACGTCCGAGGACGTCCGCGCCGACGATTGACGGAGCAGGGACGGCAGAGACCGTTTTTCACAGCGTCATGGAGCGGAGCCCCGCCCGTAACGAACGAGCCGCGTCAGCGCGAGTAAGGAGAGGAGGTCACACGTACCCGGCGTCGACTTTCAGCGCTCGTCCGGTCACGTACGACGCGTCCTCGCTGGCGAGGAAGGCGACGCAGGACGCGACTTCGTCGGGATCGGCCCAGCGGTCGAGCGCTGTCTGCCGACGCATCGCCTCCTGTTCCTCCTCGGAGTACCACTCGTCGGTCATCGCCGTGTCGATCAGACCGGGACAGACGGCGTTGATGCGAACGTCGTACTGTGCGAGTTCGCCTGCGACGGACCGCGTGAAGTGGAGCACTGCCGCCTTCGTGAGCGCGTAGGACGTGATCGGGGCCGGCTTCCATCCCGCCATCGAGGACGTATTGACGATGACGCCGCCGCCGTCTGCCTCGAACAGCGGGAGTACGGCGTGACAGCCGTTCCAGACGCCCTTAAGATTCACGTCGATCAGTTCGTCCCTGTGTTCGCGCGTCGTTTCGCGGAAGGACCGCGCCTCACCGATGCCGGCATTGTTGAACAGCACGTCCAGTCCGTCGTAGTCCTCGGCGACGGCGTCCAGACACTCCTCGAACCGCTCGTAGTCGCTAACGTCGAGCGAGCGGAACTCCGCCGTCCCGTCGGCCGCCTCGTTTGCGTCGATCCGCTCGACGGTCTCTTCGCCCCGCTCGTTGTCGATGTCAGTGACGACCACGTCGACGCCCTCCTCGGCCAGTCGGTGCGCCGTCGCGCGGCCGATCCCGGACGCACCGCCGGTAACGACTGCAGTCTTTCCGTGCAATCCTCGCATGCGTTCCGTTAACACGGGTATTGTATAAGAAAGTACGCCTCGAGCGCTCCCGGCCGCCGGGGTTTCCGCCACACGGAATTCGTGGAATATCCGCCGGCAGTGCCGTCGCGATACCGCTCACCGGGGGTAGATTTATGCGGCATACTGAAACACCTTTAGATGTGGGATCGAATGACACAGAACGTTAGCGTCGACGACGACACGGCGAGAGATCTCCTCGAGGAGATGCTCCGCATCGATGTCTTCGAGGAGGAGACGAAAGAGCGGTTTGGAGAGGGGGAGATTCCGGGGTTCGTGCACCTCAGCGGCGGCCACGAGGGATCACATGTCGGCATGGGAGCTGCGATGCGGGACGAGGACTGGCTGGCAGTCGGGGGTGCGCGACTGATCGGACAGTATATCGCGAAGGGCGTGCCGCTACCGGAGATCATGGCGGAACTCTACGGGCGCGTCGGGGGATCGAACAAGGGCCACGGCGGCCAGATGCACGTCTCCGACGTCGATCGGAAGCTGTACGGACACGCCGCAACGATCGGCTCCGGGCAGAACCCCGCCGTCGGACTCGGGCTGGCGGAAGAGATGAAGGGGACCGACAACGTGGCGGTGACGACCATCGGCGACGGCGGGACGAGTCGCGGCTCGTTCCACACGGCGCTCGTCTTCGCCGCGTACTGGGACCTGCCGGTCGTATTCATTATCGAGAACAACGAGTGGGCCATCTCGACGCCCGCCGAATCGCTGTCGCCGGATCACCTCTCGGATTACGGGATTCCGCACAACATGCCGACCGAGAGCATCGACGGGAGCGACGTCGAGGAAGTGTACCACACTGTCTCCGAGGCGATCGAGCGCGCTCGCAATGGTGAGGGACCGACAGTCATCGAGAGCCGCGTCGTCCGTCTCGTTCCCCATTTCGAAGGGACAAGGAGACCTACCGCGACGAGGAGGCCTACGAGCGGGCCAAGGAGGAGAAGGATCCGATCGAGAACTATCGGGAGCGGCTGCTCGAGAACGACGTCATCACCGAGGCCGAACTCGAAGACATGGTCGCGAACATCGAAGCGGAGGTCGAGGAGGCCGTCGAGTTCGCTCGCGAGAGCCCGGAACCGGAGCCGGAAGCAGCCTACGATCACGTCTACCAGCTGCCCCTCTACGGGCAGGGTGAGGGACAATGACACGAGAGATCACGTACGTGCAGGCGATCGCGGAGGCGATAGACGAGGAACTGGAACGGGACGAGGAGGTCATCCTGTTCGGCGAGGACGTCGAGGAGTTCGGCGGCAACTTCGGCGAGACGGAGGGGTTGTACGAGAAACACGGTCGGAACCGAGTTCGGAACACGCCGCTGTCCGAAATCGGGATCGCGGGAATGGCTCTGGGCGCTGCCGTCGGCGGGATTCGGCCCGTCGCGGAACTCCAGTTCGCTGACTTCGCGGCGACGGCCGGTGACGAAGTCTTCAACCAGATCCCGAAACAGCCCTACGTCAGCGGCGGACAGATCGAAGCACCGCTCACTATCTTCGCGCCGTCCGGGGCCGGGATCGGTGCGGGTGCACAGCACTCGCAGTCCGTCCACTCCTGGCTCGGCAACGTGCCGGGGTGGGTCGTCGTCACCGCGACGACGCCCTACGATGCGAAGGGACTGTTCAAGAGCGCCATCCGGGACGATAACCCGGTCTTCTTCCTCCCCCACAAGATGCTGAGCGAGACGAAAGGCGAAGTGCCCGACG
The DNA here is from genome assembly GCF_019879105.1 of Natrinema sp. SYSU A 869. NCBI lineage: Archaea > Methanobacteriati > Methanobacteriota > Halobacteria > Halobacteriales > Natrialbaceae > Natrinema > Natrinema sp. SYSU A 869. The sequence continues at coordinate 778,788 of NZ_CP082247.1, forward strand.
AGGAGTACACGCTCCCGCTCGGGGAAGCCGCGATCGAGCAGGAAGGAGAGGATGTCACCGTCGTCGCGACCCAACTCATGTTCCACCGCGCGAAGGAAGCCGCGGCCGAGGTCGACGCCGACGTCGAGATCGTCAACCCTCGGACGTTCGCCCCGCTCGACACCGAGACGATCGCCGAGAGCGTCCGGAAGACGGGACGACTGGTTGTCGTCGACGAGACCGTCGAGCGATACGGGACGCAGGGCCACATCGCGAACGAGATCGTCGAGAACGACTTCTTCAGTCTCGACGCGCCGCCGAAGACCATCGGCGTGAAGGACATCCCCATTCCGCTGAGCCCACCCCTCGAGCAGGAGGCGCTGCCCTCCGCCGACCAGATCGCGAACGGGATCGAATCGCTCTTCTAGCGACGGTCGGCCGGGGAACGCGCTTCTCCGGTCGCCATTCCTCGTCTCGAGGACCGGTAGGCGCGGTGAGACACAGAGAACGGAGACGACGCGAGGGTCGGTGGTCCGGTTCTCACGGGCGGAACGGGGACCCGATCGGGTGAGAATTTAAATATAAAGGAGAACCATGCTACCAAACATGGTAGATGTAATACGGATTCCGAAGCTCGGGCTGAGTGACTACGGAGACCTCGTTGCCTGGGAGGCCGACACGGGCGATCGTGTGGAGAAGGGAGACGTCGTCGCCGTCCTCGAGTCGGAGAAGGCTAGCGCCGAAATCGAGGCCCCCACGAACGGAGTCGTGCTCGAGCAGTACGTCGAGGAGGGCGAAGAGATCGCGATCGAAGTGGGGAAACCGCTGGCGGTGATCGGCAAGGAGGGAGAGTCAGCGCCGTCGCTGTCGGAACTCGAGGACGGAGAGAGCGACGAGCGGCCGGCGGACGTCGGCGAGGCGGCGTCGGCTCCGGACACCGACTCCGTTGACGGCGCGGAAGCCGATGGCGGTGCAGCGACCGCAGACGTCAAGGCGACGCCGCGGGCCAAGCGTCGCGCCAACGAAGCGGACGTCGATCTGGCTGAAATCGACGGAACCGGGCCGCAGGGTGCGGTCACCGAGGGCGACATCGAGGAATACCTCGAGAGCGGGGGCGGTTCGTCGGCAGGGAGCGGTGACGGAGCGTCAGCAGAGGGCGACGACGAGTCGGAGTCCGACGCCGCGTCTGCGACGGACGACGTCAAGGCGACGCCGCGGGCGAAACACCGCGCCGAGGAGGACGGCGTCGACTTATCTCGGATCGAGGGGACGGGCCCACAGGGGGCGATCACCGAAGGTGATGTCGAAGCGTTCGCGAGCAGTGCCGACGCCAATGGTCCCGACGCGTCAGCGGTCGCGAGCGACGAGCTGACCACCGACGGACTCACCGTGACGGAATCGCGGGAACTCACCGGCACACGGAAAACGATCGCGGAGCGCCTGAGCCGGAGTGCTCGAGAGAAACCCCACGTCATGGGGACGCGCGATATCGGGATCGAGCGCCTCGAGGAAGTCAGAGACCGACTCGAGGAGAAGGGCGTCGACGTCTCATTGAACGACCTCATCCTCCACTTCGTCGGCCGAACGCTCGAAGATCTCCCAGAGTTCAACGCTCACTTCGAGGACGGCGAACACCGCCTCATCGACGAGGTCAACGTCGGCTACGCGGTCGACAGCGAGAACGGACTCATGGTGCCGGTGATCGACGACGTGCCGGACCGCGACCTCGAGGACCTGTCGTCGGAGCGGCGGCGACTCGTCGAGACGGTCCTCGAGAACGAGCACACGTCGTCGGATCTCCAGGGGGAACCTTCACCGTCACCAACGTCGGCGTCTTCGACATGGACGTCTCCTTCTCGATCATCAACCCGCCGCAGGTCGCGATCCTCGCACTGGGTCGGCGCAAGCCGATTCCCGTCGAGCGCGACGGCGACATCGAATTCGAGCGCGCGATCACATTCAGTCTCACGATCGACCACCGCGTGCTCGACGGGGCCGACTCGGGCGCGTTCCTCGAGCGGCTCGCCGAGTACCTCGAGTATCCCGGACGGGCGTTCGACGCCGTGTAACGCGCAATCGCGTCGAAACAGAAATCGAGACGGTCGCTCTCAGGGACCGAGATCGGAACCCGTGATGACTTCGTCGTGGAACCGCTCGTTCTCCTCGGTCCGGTCGGGCGGAAACAGGCACATGACGTGGTCGACGCCGAGCTCCTCGAGCGCTCGCAGTCGCTCTCGACACGCCTCGGGCGGTCCCGCGACCGCGAAGCGATCGCCGAGATACTCCCACACCTCGTCGTCGATGTCCGCGAGCGCGTCCGCTTCCTCGTCGCCGTGCTCCTGCATATCGTGAGCGTCGACGAGGTCGCGGAGGTCGGCTTGCACGTCAGCGGGCGCTTCTTCGACGGAGAAGCTGAAGTTGTGATAGGCGATGGGTTCGATGACCGGCTTCAGCTTCTCGACCGCTCGAGCCCGGCTGTTGGCCGCGCAGGTCGGCGTGAGCGTCACGATATCGAGGTCCTCGAGCGACCGCCCGGCGCGTTCGGCCCCTTTGCGGACGTTCGCCAGCCCGAGCTCCTCGACGGTCTCGGGGTTCGGACCGCCGCCGAAGATGACGCCGTCGGCCACCTCGCCGGCCATCCGCAGCGTCTTCGGGCCCTCCGCAGCGACGTATACGGACACGTCACGTCGTCGCGACTCGAGCCGAAACGGCTCGCCGCCGAACGCGACTTCCTCGCCGCGAAGCAGACGACGGATTTTCGTCGCGCTCTCCGCGACCTCCTCGACGGTCGCCGGCCGCTGTCCGACGGAATAGACGGCGCTGTCGCCGGCGCCGATGCCGAGTACCGCTCGGCCGTCGGCGAGCTGGTCGAGCGAGGCGATCGCGTTCGCCGTCACCGACGGGTGTCGGCTCTTGGGGTTGGTGATGCCGGGCGCGAGCGTCAGTTCGTCGGTGACCGTCGCACACTCCGCGAGCGTGACGTACAGGTCGGTGTAGAGCTGCTGGGAGTCGATCGCCCAGAGAGCGTCCCAGCCCCACGACTCGAGCGAGCGGGCGTATTCCCTCGCGTCGGCGACGGAGTCGGTCGCGACGAATCCGCCGAAGTTCATGACTCGTCGGCCGGGTCGTAGCCGTAGACGTCTCGAGCGCGCGCTTCCGAAATCAGCCCCCGCTCGACGTCCGCCGCGACGCGTTCGGGGTCGCGGTCCTCGGGATCACCGTAGCCGCCGGGCGTCGCGGAGACGAGCGTGAGCGTCTCGCCGGGCTCGAGCGTTCCGGGGCCGTTCGGCGGAACCTCTTTTCCGTCGCTCGAGGAGGCCGTCGTCGCCCGTTTCCCCGATCGACCGCCGCGGAAGCCCGACGGATCGCGGTCGGCGCGACCGGAGGTGAGCGCGAAGTACACCGGCCGATCGGTCGGGTTGTGGTACGACGTGCGCATCGCCGGTCCGGACCGATGCTCGCCAGCCCCTTCGGTATCGGGGACTAGCGCCGTCTCCTCCCATCGGAGCGGACTGTAGCGTTCGAACATCTCGATAGGGGTGTTCTGCCCGTTGTACGGGAAGTAGACGCCGGGGATCCCGTCCCCGTCGGCGCTGGGCGGGAGACCGCCGGCCGTCCCGCCCACGGCGATGAACTCGTCACCGTTCTCGTCGGCACCCGAGAACGGCGCGAGTTGAATACCCGCCATCTCGGAGAGCGCCGATTCGGGGACGACCTGACCCAGCGCGCGGATGAGCGCGTCTTCCGCCCGCGAGTAGGTGAGGTGGCGACCCATCGTCGCCTTCGGCCGATCACAGTTGAGGATCGATCCCTCCGGTGCGGTCACCTCGATGGGCCGGAAGAACCCTTCCGCGTTCGGCAGATCGGGGACGAGCATGCACTTCACGATGTACTCGGTGATGGTGACGATGTTCCCGAACGGACAGTTGATCCCGCCCTCGACCTGCGCCGATGTCCCGGCGAAGTCGACTTCCAGGGAATCACCGTCGATCGTCGCGGCGACGCGAATCTCGAGATCGTGCTCGGCGATGGTGAATTCGATCGAGTCCTCGTACGTGCCGTCGGGCAGGTCGGCGAGTCTCTCCCGCAGCGCGCGCTCGGTCCGCTCGATGACCTCGCTCGCGACTCGGTCAAACGTCTCGGGGCCCCGATCGGCGACGATTTCTCGAACGCGCTCCTCGCCGACCGTGTTCCCCGATCGCAACGCCTCGAGGTCGCCCAGCGCCTGGTGGGGGATCCGGACGTTGCTCCGAATGATGGAATCGACCGCGTCGTTTCGCTCGCCGGCCTCGTAGAGCTTCGTCGGCGGAATCAGGATCCCCTCCTCGTACACCTGTTCCGCGTCGGTCGACCAGCCGCCGCGGTTCCCGCCGACGTCGTCGGTGTGACCGAGACTGCCCACGATTCCGACGAGATCACCGTCGTGGAAAACGGGGTTCAGGACGACCACGTCCGACAGGTGACCGCCGCCGATCCAGGGGTCGTTCGTGATGACGGTATCGCCCGGTTCCAGCGTCTCCGGCGGGAAGTGATCCTCAAGGATGATCCGCGTCGTCCGGGAGAGTGCCCCTGAGAGAACGGGGACGGACTGGTCGGAGAGGCCGATCGCGTCGCCCTCGGCGGTCATGACGGCCGTCGAGGCGTCGGCTCCCTCTCGAATGGAAAGGAGTACGCCAGCCGCTCGGCGGCATCGTACATCTCGTCCGCGGTGGCTTGCAATCGGTTCCAGAGGACCTGGGTCTCCAGGCCCGTCGAATCGGTTGTCTCGGTGTCGTCTGTTTCAATCATAGTTCGATGGTGATGTCGTAGTTGTCGGCGACGGTCACGATCGAGTCGGGATCGGCGACGACGGTCGTCTGGTCTGCTTCGACGACGATGGGACCGTCCACCGTCTGGCCCGCCTCGAGACCGTCCCAGCGGTAGACGCCGGCCTCGACGGTCCCGTACTCCGGTCCGTAGTAGACATCTCGCTCGCCGGGTTCGGTACGATCGCCCTCTGGAGCGGCGAGCTGTGCGGTCTCGCCGGTACTCTCGTCCTCGCCGAGTTCGAGACGGTAGGTGAGCACCTCGACGGGAAACTCTAGCGTCTCGCGGTTGAACGTCTCCCGGTAGGTACGTTCGAACGCGTCGCGGGCGGCCTCGGGAGTCACGTCGTCGATATCACAGTCTTCGAGGGGGACTTTGATCTCGTGGCCCTGATCGACGTGGCGCATATCGAGGCTGAGAGATGTCTCGGCTTCGTCCAGATCGATGCCTGCCCGCTCGAGGACCGATGCGGCCTCCTCGCGGAGGGACTCGAACTGACGGCGGAAATCCTCGGTCGAGAGCGTCGCGAGAACCGCTTGACTCGTCGAACTGGCCTCGTACATGCACGGCGCTTCGGTGAGTCCGATCGAGGAGCCAACGCCGGCGCCGTACGGGCAGACGACCTCGTCGATACTGAGCTTTCGGGCGACGCGAAACGCGTGCGACGGACCGGCGCCACCGAGGGCCGTCATTGAGAGTCCGCGAGCGTCGATCCCGCGAGAGGCGGCGTACCGACGGAACGCCGTGGCCATGTTTTCGTTGACCACCTCGAACACGCGCCACGCTGCCTCGGTGACCGAAACGTCGAGCGGGTCGGCGAGTTCCTCGGCGAAGACGGATTCAGTCCGTTCAGCGGCCAGCTCCATCCGCCCGCCGTAGAAGTTCTCGGGGTTAAGGTAACCGAGCAGGAGCGAGGCGTCCGTCACTGTCGGCTCCTCGCCGCCCTGATTGTAACAGATCGGACCGGGATCGGAGCCGGCCGACTCGGGACCGACTTCGACGAGTCCGACGTCGTTCACGGAAGCGATCGATCCCCCGCCGGCACCGATCTCGGTGAGATCGATGAGCGGCGAGACGAGGTCGTAGCCGCTCCCCTCCTTGAACCGGTGGACGCGGGCGACGTCGGTCTCGTACTTCATCCGGACGTCGCCGTCCTCAACGACCGATCCCTTCGCCGTGGTGCCGCCCATATCGAAGGAGAACACGCCGTCGTTGCCGTGGTTCTCGCCGAAAATGCGCGAGGCGAGGACGCCCGCTGCCGGGCCGGACTCGACGAGTCGGATCGGTTCCGCCTTCGCCGTCCGGACGTCGACGATACCGCCTGACGAGGTCATCATGTAGACCTCACCTGCGAATCCCTCCGACTGAAGTTCCGAGCGGAGGAACTCGAGGTAGTCCGCCACGACGGGCGCGACGTACGAGTTGATGACGGTCGTCGACGTTCGCTCGTACTCCCTGATGACGGGAACGACGTCCGCGGAGAGCGAGACGTTCAGGTCGGGATACTCGTCTTCGATGACCTCGGCCACGGCGCGCTCGTGAGTATCGGACTCGTAGGAGTGCAACAGCGACACGGCGACGGAGTCGACATCGTGGTCCTCGACCAGCGTCTGAGTCCGCTCGCGGACTTCCTCCTCGTCGAGCGGCTCGACTACCTCGCCGTCGTCGGTCAGGCGCTCGTCCAACTCGAGACGGCGCTGGCGGGGGACCAGCGGGTCAGGATACTCCATCTCCCAGTCGAACATGTCGTAGCGCGACCCGCGCCGGAGTTGGAGCGTGTCGCGGATCCCCTCGGTCGTGAGCAGCCCCGTCGTCGCTCCCGTGCCTTCGATGAGCGTGTTTGAGACGAGGGTCGTCCCGTGAATGACAGTGTCGAGATCGTCGAACGAGACGTCGTTCTCGTCGAGGATCCGACGAGCCCCGGTCAGCGCCCCCTCCGCCGGATTCGCCGGCGTCGTCGGCTCCTTATCGATGGTGACCGTCCCCGACTCCCGATCGACCAGGGTGAAGTCGGTGAAGGTCCCGCCGATGTCCATGCCAAGTGTGTACATGTGTAGTTCGTCTCCGGAGTCCACATCCGGTCAAATATATGTTGTGATGGCCGATAGCAATAGACACAGTATCGGACCGATGCGATCCGGATTCCTCAGCACCGATCGGCTTCGATGATCGCGAGGAGGTCCTCGATCAGCCCCGGGATCGGGTACTGGAACCAGGCGTTGCGGACGTCGTCGCTCGCGCCGGTGTCGTACTGATTGGCGCCCCAGCAGCAGATGGTGAGCATGACGAACGCCGAGAAGGCCTGCCAGTACCGGACGCGCTCCCGGTCGACGGGTCGTCCCGTCCGCCGCTCGTACTCGTCGTAGAACCACTCCCGCTCCAGCAGCGAGCAGGCGAGTTCGGGCCGCTCGATCGGCTCGACGAGTTTCCCCGCGAAGTACCGCGTGCTCGCATAGCCGAGGTCGAACAGGGGGTCGCCGACCCGGGCGAACTCCCAGTCGAGGAGGCCGGTGATCCGATCGTCATCGATGAGGGCGTTCCCGATCCGGAAATCGCCGTGAATCAGCGTCGTCTCCGGAACCGCGGGTTCGTTGGCCCGGAACCAGCGAATCGCTTCCTCGACCGCCGGTTCGCGCTTCAGTTCGGCGTCCCGGTAGAGCGCCTCCCAGCGGTCGATCTCGCGAGTCACCACCTCGTCAGCCGGCACGTCCTCGATCCCCGGAACCGTCGCGCCGTCGATCGAGTGAACGCCCGCGGCGGCATCGACGAACTGGTTCGGAAGCGTTCGCTCGGCCGAGTCCCACGCGTCGTACAGGTCCTGTCGATCCCGCGGGTCCCACGTGATCGGTGGCTCACCCTCGAGATGGTCCATGACGAAGAGGCCGCGCTCGAACGGCCCACCGTCCGCGTCGAACCAGCGGACTCGCGGAACCGGAACGGGCGCGTCTTGACTCGCGACGAGCGTCTCGTACTCGGTCTCGATGTCATTCCCGGGGAGCGACGCCGCGTCGATATCGTGTTGCAGTTCGTTCTCGGCTCTGAGGACGAGACGTTCAGAGACGTCGTCGCCGTCTCCGCGATACCGAGCCGTGAACGAGACCGTGTCTCGGGACCACCCCTCGGTGTGCGCAACGATATCGTCGACGGACACCTCGCCGTCGGCGAGCGACCCGGAGAGGTACGTCGAGAGCGCGTCGGCCGTGAACTCCGTCATTCCTCTCCCTCCCGGCCGAGCAGGCGCAACTGCCGGTCGACGCGCGTCCGCAGGAACTCGTACAAGGGCCGTCGAGCGATCGCGGCCCGCTCCGCGTCCAGTTCCTCGTCGATCGTCGCCAGTACGTCGTCCGCGGCGGTCAGGAGCGTCTCTTCGACGTCTCGAGTTGATCCGTCTACGGCGTCTATCTCGTCGCGAGCGTCATCGAGTGCGGTACGTACCGCGCTCGAGTCGATCTCGTTTCGTTCGAGCACCGACTCGAGCTCGTCCAACCGTTCGGCGAGAGTCCGACGCTGGGCCCGAACGGCTGCCTCCCGGCCGCCGACTTCGCCCGCCAGGAACTGCAGCGTCGAGGCCATCGATCCCACCTGCGCGTGAACGAACTCGTCGTCGGTGACTGCGGGGCGGACTTCCTCCCGCGTGAACGTCGCGAACCGGTCCAGTATCAGCTCCGGATCGAGGTATGGCATACCGTGGTATAGTACGGTATCGTTACAAAAGCTGCGGGTCGGCCGCATCCTATCCGAGGTAATCGAACAGGTGACCGGCGACGTTGCGCTTCTGGATCTCCTCCGATCCCTCGGTGATCCGGTAGCGCCGGTGATGGCGGTAGATGTGCTCAAACGGCTTGTGGCGAGTGTACCCCTGTCCGCCGTGGACCTGCATCGCCCTGTCGGCGGCGTCGCACGCCAGGAGGTTCGCGCGGTAGTTCGCCATCGAGACCTTGTCGCTCACGCTCTGTTGATTCTCCTCGTCGAGCTGCCAGGCCGTCTTGTACACCAGGTTGCGCACCATTTCGGCCTCCGTGTGCAGGTCGGCCAGCGGGAACTGGATCCCCTGTCGCTTCGCGAGCGGTTCGTCCCACGTGCGGCGTTCCTTCGCGAACTCGACCGCTTCGTCGATGCAGAACTGGGCGGCACCGACGCTCGAGGCGGCCTGCCTGATGCGGCCCTCGTGAACGAAGTACGACGCCTGCTGGAGGCCTCTGCCCTCCTCGCCCAGAATCGCGTCCTCGGGGACGCGGACGTCGTCGAGCGTCACCTCGGCGTGGTCGGTCGGCATGTTGAACGTCCAGTGGAAGTACTCGACCTCGAGTCCGTCCGCGTCAGTCGGCACCCAGAACGCCGTGATTCCCTCGTGGTCGCCGTCGTCGCCGTCGGTCCGAGCGAAGATGACATCGTAGTCTGCGGTGTGCAAGCCGCTGTTGTATCGCTTCGCCCCGGTGATCACCCACTCGTCGTCGTCCTTCTCGGCCGTCGTGTCCATGTGCGTCGCGTCGCTGCCGTGTTCGGGCTCGGTCAGTCCGAACGCGGCGGTCGTCTCGCCGGTGATCAGGTCCTCAAGGTGGCGTTCTTTCCGCTCTTCACTGCCGAATTCGATCAACAGCTCGGGGACGTTGAAGTTTCCAACGACGGCGGCCTCCTGTTGCAAGACGTTGTGCAGGCCGATCCCCTTCTGGGCGAGGTGTTCCCGAATCACGGCCATCCCGAGGTTGCTCCCGTCCCGACCGCCGTACTCCTCCGGGAGCATGTACCGATACAGTCCCGCCTCGTCGGCGCGGCGGCGCATCTCCTCGAGCAAGGCCTCCCATTCCGCCGTCGGCGTCCCGTCCTCCCAATTTGTCCGAGCGTCCTCGCGTCGGTGATCGAAGAACCGTTCGTGTTCCCGCTGGAGCGGCTCGATCTCGTCTTCGATGAACGCGTCTATCTCCTCGAGCAACTGCTGGAGCTGCTCCGGCATCCGGAAATCCATACGTAGTGACATTCGACGAGAGTACATTATAGTTCGGGTGAGAGAGGAGGCCGCGTTCGGGCGAGCGCTCGAGTACACCGGTTCTGCGGACCCTCGACGAGGCAAACCGTTAAGACTCGAGCTGACGACCGACGACTATGTCCGGGTTCGTTCGATCGGAGGAGGAAATCGAGGCGATTCGGGAACGGATGGTAGAGAACCGCTTCGACGACACGAGGCAGGTGGCGATCCGGTTCCGCACCCGCGAGTCGACGGTCGACCGGATCCTCCCGCCCGGTCTGGAACCGACCGAGGAGCCGGTGATACGGGTCGATGTCGTCGAGGTTGGGCGCAGTAATTGCGTCGGTTCGTTTCGCGGAGCCGGCGTCTACGTGCGAGCGCAGCACGAGGGCCACGTCGGAGAGTACTGTTTGACGATGCCGATGTCGACGGAGGCCGCGATCACGTGGGGACGAGAGCTGTTCGGTGAGCCGAAGAAGAAGGCCGCCATCTCGCTCGAGCGGAGCGAAAGCGAGGTGAGCGGACGAGTGTCCCGAAGCGGCGAGCCGCTCATCGAAACGACGCGACCGTGGAAACGAAACGGCAGCTCGACCCGAAGCCGCAGACGATCTACCACTACAAATCGCTCCCCGACGCGACCGGGCGGGGGTTCCAGTTCGATCCGACGCTGGTCCGCGTCACGTTAGACAGCGACCTCCACGCGTACGAAACCAGGTCTGGCTCACTTTCGCTGGGCGAAGGGGCCGACAGTCCGCTCGGTGAACTCGAAATAGAAGAGGTCCTCGGAGCGTCGTACACTGAGGCGGACCTGCGCTCGTCACAGGAGAACGTGACCACCGTCGACTCCGAAGCGTTCCTCCCGTACGCCTTCGGAACCGGACGCGGTAACGATTGGCTCGAGTTGGATAACGTATCCGATTGAGACCGTCTGTGAACGTGGCCGTCCAGTCGATCGGAACGCCCGGACGTCTCTGAATGGCCCCTGCGACACAGCACAATCCGTCGAGACACTGTGCCGTGGAAGCCTCTGTCAAAGCGATCGGACGAGAGACCCGATCCTCGCCGGAACTGAGGTCGACTGACCATCGCCGGCATTGAGGTCGACCGCAGGACGCTCTCAACGGCCGAAAACGCCATCTCTCCTCACTACCCTGCGAATCTACTGCGGCGATCCATAATTTTTTGACCAGTGTTATCATCTATCAATGTATGGACGGACTCACCGTCGGCTATCTCGCCGAACGGAACGCACGAATCCAGCCGGACGCCGAAGCGGTCGTCCAGCGGGCGGACGGAGCGCGAACCGAGACCGTGACCTTCGAGGCGCTCAACCGCAGGGTCGACCAGCTGGCAAACGCGCTCTCGGAATTCGGGATCGAGAAGGGAGACGCCATCGCGACATACACGGGGAATCGGGTCGAGACGATCGAGAGCTACCTCGCGGCGATGAAGCTCGGTGCCCTGCCGGTCCCAATCAACCACCGGTTCAAGGCCGGCGAAGTGAGCTACGTCCTCGAGGACAGCGACGCGACGTTGTGTATCTTCGGCGAAGCCGGTCGCGAGACGATCGCGGGCGTCCACGACGAGTTCGACTCGCCCGTCGAGACGTACCTGTACGCCGGTGACTCAACGCCGCCGTTCGCGACCGACTACGAGACGGTTCGGGACGAGGCCGCTCCCGATCCCGTCGAGGTCGTCCCGTCCCGGCTCGACGAGGCGGCCATCATGTACACGAGCGGAACGACCGGCGATCCGAAGGGGTGCGTACTCACGCACGACAACGTCGTCCAGGCCGCGGAGAACGGCCTCTACGAGGTGAACCTCTCCCGCGACGCCCGGTTCATGGTGGTGACGCCGCTGTTCCATATCGCCGCGTTCGGGCTGTTTATGATGTCGTTTTACGTCGGCGGGACGACGATCCTGGTCGACGACTTCGAGCCGGCGTCGGTCCTCTCGATCCTCGAGGACGAATCCGTGACGGCGTCGTTCATGGTCCCGATGATGAGCCGCGCGGTACTGTCGGCCGACCCCGAGTCGTACGACCTCTCGCAGTTCCAGCACTACATGACCGGCGCAGCGCCCTCGGAGCGCTCGCTCAAGGAGGCGATCATCGAGACCGTCGACTGCAACCTCTACGACGTCTTCGGCCAGACCGAACTCTCGCCGTCGACGACGATGTTGCGACCGGAGAACGCGCTTGAGAAGCCCGACAGCGTCGGTCGGCCGATTATCAACGTCGAGGTCAAAGTCGTCGACGAGACGGGCGACGAGGTCGAGACCGGTGAAACGGGCCGGATCGCCTACCGCGGTCCGACGGTGTTCAAAGAGTACTACGGCATGCCGGAGAAGACTGCAGAGGTGTTCGACGACGGCTGGTTCGTCTCCGACGACCTCGTCCGGATGGACGAGGACGGCTTTGTCTACTTCGTCGGCCGGGCCGACGACATGATCATCACCGGCGGCGAGAACGTCCACCCCGCCGAGATCGAGGAGGTGCTCCACGACCTCGAGGGCGTGGACGAGGTCGCGGTCGTCGGCGTCCCCGACGACCAGTGGGGCGAACGGATTAAGGCCGTCGTCGTCCCCGAGGAGGAGGCTGTCCTGACGGAGAGCGACGTCGTCGGCCACGTCGAGTCGAATCTGGCCGGATTCAAGAAACCCCGCGAGGTCGAGTTCCGGGACGAACTGCCGCGGAATCCGACCGGAAAGGTCCTGAAGAACGAGCTCGCCTGACCCGGGTTCGCGATCAGGGTTCCACGACGAGCTTTCCGACCGCGTTTCGATCCGCCATGTCGGCGAACGCTCGATCGGTTTCCGCGAGCGGATAGCGCTCGTGGACGACCGGCTCAAGTCGGCCGTCTTCGACGAGGGAAACGAGGCGCTCGAGGTCGCCCTGCGTTCCCATCGTACTTCCGATTACTCTCTTCTGATTCAGGAAGAGGTCGTCCAGCGTGAGCGTCGAGGTCGGACCGGCGGTCTGCCCACAGATCGCCATCCGCCCACCGCGTCGGAGGACGTTCAGCCCGCCTCCGAGAACGGACCACCGAGGTGGTTGATCGTCGCGTCGACGCGACCGATCTCGAGGACCGCCTCGCGGATCTCGTCGGGATCACCGGACTCGATGGTGTGGTCGGCACCGAGGGCCTCGAGCCGGTCGAGTTTCGCTCGAGACGTCGAGGTACCGATCGTCCGCGCGCCGAGAATGGCCGCCAACTGGACGGTCGCCACGCCGACGCCGCCCGTCGATCCTGGGACGAAGACGAGGTCGCCCGGACCGACCGCGGCCGCCTCGAGCATTCGAAACGCGGTCATGTACGAGACGGGGAGCGCCGCCGCGTCCGCCGGTTCGACGGCGTCGGAGAGCGGAATCAGCCGATCGGCACGGACGGTCGCGTACTCCGCCAGCCCGCCGTGATAGAGACTGAACCGCTCACAGTAGCTCTCCGGCCCCTCCCGGCAGAACTGACAGGAACCACACGTCTGATTCGGACAGAGGAGGACTCGACCCCCCGTCTCGACGCCGTCGACGTCGTTTCCGACCGCGGAGACGGTCCCCGAAACGTCCATCCCGGCCACGTACGGGAGTTGGTCCTCGCCGACCCGGAAGTCGCCGTTGAGGATCCACAGGTCGTGGTGGTTAATCGAACAGGCCTCGACCTCGAGAACCGCCTCCTCGGGACCGGGCTCGGGATCGTCGAACGATTCGATCGTCACGTGCTCCGGACTACCGAATCCGGTGAACGCTGCAGCGCGCATGTCATCTCGCTCGGACGCCATCGATATATAGGTCCCGTTCAGCGAAGGCGGAACGGACGCAGCGGGCCGATGGGGTGCCGCGCCGTCGGACACGCCGTCATCGCGGGACGCAGTCTCGACAGTTGCGGAAAGCGTTTTATCGCCGGGTGAGAGTCAGTACCACATGCCATCGACCGTCGACTATACCGTCGATTCGGATCGAGCGGCCGCGCTCGTCACACTCGACCGTCCCGACTCGCTGAATACGCTGAACGACTGCCTGATCGAGGAGCTGTGCGACGCGATCGCTCGAGCAGAGGCCGACGACGAGGTGAGAGTGATCGTCCTTCGCGGCGCGGGTGACGAGGCGTTTTCGGCCGGCTACGACATCACCCCAGCGGAGGAAGATGGGGAGGAGACAGACCCCGTTCCGTCGGTCGACGACCTCCTCGACGAATTCGACGCCGCGACCGATCACGTTCACGCCGTCTGGGAGTGTGACACGCCGGTGATCGCCGCCGTCGACGGCTACTGTCTCGCCGCCGGCAGCGACCTGGCGATGGCGTGTGATCTCGTGATCGCGACCGAGGAGTCGGAGTTCGGCTATCCGGGATTGCGGATGGCCGGCGTCCCGCCGACGCTCGTCTATCCGTTCGTCATGAACCTCCACGAGGCGAAGGAACTGCTCCTCTCGGGCAAGATCGTCGACGCGCAGCGAGCGTCGGAGTTAGGAATGGTCAATCGCGTCGTTCCGCGGGACCGACTCATGGCGACGGTCTTCGCGGAGGTCGAGGAGATCCGGAAGATGCCGGGCAACAACGTTCGCATCCTCAAACAGGTGCTCAACGGCGCCGCGGAGATGCAGGGCGCGAAACCGATGTTCAAGTTCAGCGAACTGTTCGACGCGCTCGGCCACCACACGGAGTACGGCAAGGAGTACTACCGCATCGCGGCGACCGAGGGGTTCGACGCGGCGCTCGAGTACATGAACGAGCGGAACAAGGGAACGAGGCCGCCCGAGTGACTAGAACGTGGAACGAGATCGATCGAACGACCGGACACGGGTGCTCCTATTGCACTGCCGACCGCGTTCAGTCCTCGTTGCGGAGCTTGTACTTCTGGATCTTGCCGCTCGGATTCTTTGGGAGGGCGTCGCGGAACTCGTACCGTCGCGGCCGCTTGAACTCGGCGAGGTCGTCGCTCGCTCGGCAGAAGTCGTCGAGGTCGTCCGCGGTCAGGTCGCCGTCCGGAACGACGTGCGCGACGACGCGTTCGCCCCACTGGTCGTCTTCCTCGCCGATCACAGCGACCTCGGCGACGCCGTCGTGCTGGTAGAGGACGTTCTCGACTTCGGTCGGGTAGATGTTCTCCCCGCCGCTGATGATCATGTCGTCGATCCTGTCGACCAAGAAGAGGTAGCCGTCCTCGTTGCGATAGCCCGCGTCGCCCGTGAAGAACCAGCCGTCGCGGATCGCGTCCGCCGTCTTCTCCGGCAGGTTCCAGTACTCGTCCATCATCGGCGGCCCCTGCAGGATGATCTCGCCGGTCTCCCCGGTCACGACGGTGTCCGTCGGCGTGACGGGATCGTTCGGGTCCTCGTTCTCGGTCGGCTCGACGATCCGGACCTCGTGGTTCGGCGCCGCCCGACCGACGCTCTCGAGGTGCTCCCGAACCTCGAAGGGGAGGATGAACGTCGCGCACGGCCCCATTTCCGTCATCCCGTAGGCCGTGGCGTAGTCCTCGGTGAACGTCTCGATACACTCCTCGAGCAGCGACGGCGGCATCGGGGCGGCACCGTAGACGCCGAGCTCGAGCGACGAACCGTCGAACGATGCCAGCTCGTTCGACTCCTCGAGCAGTTGCCCCCAGATCCGCGAGGCGACGAAGAGGTGGGTCGCACGCTCTTCGTCCACGATTTCGAGAGCGCGTCGCGCGTCGAAGTCGTGGAGGATCACAGACTTCGCGCCGAGGTTGATCCGCGTGAGCAGTCCGCAGTTGAGTTCGGCGTTGTGGTACAGCGGCATCGCTGAGATTCCGACGTCCGTGAAGTTCAGCCCCATCTGGCCGGCGTAGAGCATGTTGTGGTACGTCGCGTCTCGATGGGAGTGGACGACCCCCTTCGGTCGGCCGGTCGTCCCGCTCGTGTACATGATCGCGTACTGGTCCGTCGAATCGACCGAGACCGGCGGCGTCGACGCGTCGGCGCGCTCGAGCAGGTCGTGGAACCCGGCGGCGTAGTCGGGCGTGCGTTCGACGTCGTCGTCGACGTACACGTACTCCTCGACCGTTCCGAACTCGTCGCGGCCGCTCTCGACCGTGTCTCGCGTCGCCTCCTCGAAGACAAGGACCGTCGACTCGGAGTCATCGAGGATGTAGCCGACCTCACTGGGAGCGAGGCGATAGTTGACGGGATTGAAGACGGCACCGGCCCGCAGGAGACCGAACAGTGCGATAGCGAACTCCGCGGAGTTGTGGAGCAACAGCGAGACGCGGTCGCCGCGTTCGACGCCGCGCTCTCGGAGCGCGTTCGCGAACCGATCCACTCGGTCGTCGAATTCGGCGTAGGTCAGGCGGAGGTCCTTTCGAGGGTAGACGATCGCCTCCCGATCGGGATACTTCCGCGTCGTCCGCGACAGCGTCTCCGGTAGCGTGGGAAGGTAACCCATACCTGTCCGTTTCCGCGATCAGCATGTTAGCTCTTTCGTCCGCGACCCCCGGCCGTCACAGGGATTTATGAGGGTAACCGACATCTGTTCTGGCGGACATGCAGGAGTACGAGAACCTAGCAGTGACGCTCGACGGCGACGTCCTCCGAATCGCGATCGACCGACCGGACGCGCTCAACGCGGTGAACGCCCCGCTCCACACCGAACTCGCCGAGGTGTTCGACGACGCCTACGACGCCGACGCGAGGGTGGTCGTCCTCACCGGGAACGGCGACGCGTTCTCCGCCGGCGGCGACGTGAACTGGATGAAAGAGAGCGTCGAGGAGCCCGAAAGTTCCTCGAGACCGCCCGCGAGGGCGAGGAGATCATCGAGAGCATCGTCAACCTCGAGAAGCCGGTGATCGCGAAGGTGAACGGCGACGCGACGGGACTGGGGGCGACGCTCGCGCTCTTCTGTGACATCGTCATGCTGAGCGAGGACGCGCGGATCGGGGACCCGCACGTGAACGTCGCGCTCGTCGCCGGGGACGGCGGGGCGGTCATCTGGCCGCTCCTGACGAGTCTGAACAAGGCGAAGGAGCTGCTGATGACGGGCGAGCTGCTCTCCGCCGAGGAGGCCAAAGAGCTCGGACTCGTCAATCACGTCGTCCCCGCCGACGAACTGGACAACGCCACCGACGAGATGGTCGAGAAGCTGGCGACGGGGCCCCAGACTGCGATCAGATACACGAAAAGACCCTGAACAGCTGGCTCGAACTCGGGAACGACCTCGCGCTGACGAAAGGCATCGCGCTCGAGGCGGCGGCGCAACAGCATCCCGACCACGAGGAAGCCGTCGAAGCGTTTCTCGACGGCCGACGGCCTGACTTCCCGAGCGGCCGCGACCGCGAGTGACGCCGGCTCCGACGGACGAGGAACAGAGACGGGACCGAACGGCGATAGACGACACCTAACAGAAGAGACCAGCCAATGACGACAGCACTGACAGCGGAACATGAGGCGATTCGCGACGCGGTTCGCGAATTCGCGGAGACGGAGATCGAACCGGTCGCCAGAGAGTACGACGAGCCCGGCGTGGTACAGTTCCCGCGGGAGATCTTTCGGGAGGCCGCCGATCTGGACTTCCTGGCCCCGCACTATCCCGAGGAGTACGGCGGTGCGGGGATGGACTTTCTCGCATCGGTCATCGTTCACGAGGAATTCAATCGCGCTGATCCCGGGATCGGCACCGCCGTCCTGACCGGCAAGTTCGGCACCGAAATGCTCCTCGAGTACGGCGACGACTGGCAGAAAGACGAGTTCGTTCGACCGGTTCTCGAGGGCGAGGCCGTCTGTGGCACCTCGATCAGCGAACCGGACGCGGGGAGCGACGTCGCCGGGATGCGGACGACCGCCGAGAAGGACGGCGACGAATGGGTCCTCGACGGGAGCAAGACCTGGGCGAGCAACAGTCCAGTCGCGGAGTTCATGATCGTCATGGCGAAGACGACTCCCGACGCGGGTCACGACGGGATCAGCGCCTTCATCGTCCCGACCGAGACGGACGGGTTCGAGGTCGGCAACGATATCGAGAAGATGGGGCTTCGGGCGAGCCCGACCGCCGAGATCGACATCACAGACGCGCGGATTCCCGAGGACCACCTCGTCGGCGAGGAGGACCGCGGCTTCGCGCAGTTGATGGAGTTCTTCAACGAGAATCGGATCCTCGTGGCGGCGAACGCGCTCGGTGCCGCCGCCGGGGCGTTCCGCCACGCGTTCGAGTACGCCCACGAGCGCGAGGCCTTCGGGCAGCCGATCGGTGACTTTCAGGGCCTCCAGTGGAAGCTCGCGGACATGATAACCGGGATCGAAACCGCCCGTTCGACCACCTACCGGGCGGCGGCCGAACTGATGGCCGGGAACGATCCGCGGCGACTCGCCTCCATCGCCAAGTACTACACGAGCGAAGTCTGCGAAGACGTCTGCTCCGAGGCCGTCCAGATTCACGGCGGCTACGGCTACACGCGGGAGTTCCCGGTCGAGAAGTTCTATCGGGACTCTCGAGTACAGAAGATCGTCGAGGGGACGAGCGAGATCCAGAAGAACATCATCTACGATAGCCTCTAGCGGCCGCAGTGCGGTTCGTGAGGGTCGGACACCGGTCCACGGTAGCCCGTCGTCCGCTCGCCACTGTGACCGGGCGCGTCGGAGCAGACGGGCATCGATCCGCTACCGTCGAACCGGGCAACCAGAAGAGCGAGAAGTGTCGACTGATAGATATGACTGATCGGTGGTGTCAGCGGCGTCATACCACGTCTACTGCGATTCTATAACTATTATTATGGAAAGAGATATAAGGGAACCTCCGGGATTTACTGGTGGTCGATACCAATGAGCAAGGAGTCCAATGAGCAGACTCGCTACGGCAGAGGCATCTCCGATCGAACGGATCGCCGAACCGTTCTGCAGACGATCGGAGCGGGGGCAGCGGTCACGTCGATCGCGGGGTGTCTCGGCGGCGGTGGTAGCGGGGATACGATAAAGATCGGGCACATTATGGCCGTCGAAACGGACAACGGTCTCGGCTCGGAGCGGTCGGCACAGTTAGCCGTCGATCAGTTAAACGAGAACGGTGGCATCCTCGACCAGGACGTCGAGCTCGTGACGGCCGACTCCGCCGGGCAGCCCTCCGAGGCGCACTCGGCAGTGACGGAGATGGTCAGTCGGGAGAACATCCAGATGCTGGTCGGGACCATCGTGAGCGAAGTCGCGCTGTCGCTGGTGGACATCGCGTCCGAGAACGACCTACCCTTCATGATTACCGGGGCGGCGTCGCCGCGTATCTTCGCCGAAAACCACGCACAGAACTACGATCAGTACAAGAGCATCTTCCGGCCCGGACCGGTCAATTCGATCAAACAGGCCGAATATCTCGCGGAGTACGGCCAGTACCTCAGCGAGGAGCACGGGTGGGACACGATGGCCGTTGTCTCCGAGGACGCCGCCTGGACGCAGGACATCACAGACATCACCGCGGGACTCCTCGAGGATAGCGGAATAGACGTTTCAGTCAACGAGCGGGTTGCGCTGGACACGAACGACTGGACGCCGATCCTCGATCAGGTCGAAAGCTCCGGCGCACAGGCCATGATCGGAGCGCTCTCGCACATTCCGATCACCGGCATGACCGCGTCCTGGTCGCGAAACGAGTACCCGTTCTCCGTCGACGGCGTTATGATCGCCGCGCAGTCGCCGCAGTTCTGGTCCGACACCGACGGTACCGCGGAGTATCTGTCCACGGCGACGGCCGCCGCGGACGGGTTCGCGGACATCACGCCGAAGACGAGCGAAGTCATGGACGCGTACCAGGCCGAGTACGACTCGCGGCCGACGACACCGACGTTCGTCGGGTTCATCACGCACGACGCGATCACTCTCTACGCGGAGGCCGTCGAGCGCGCGGGCACCGCGAACCACCAGGAGGACATCGACGCGATCGTCGAAGAACTGCAGGCAACCGACTTCCAGGGATCGTTCGGACAGATTCAGTTCCAGGGTGAGGGCGACGAGTACCCGAACGACGTGTATCCGGGCGAAAGCGCGGGTGACGAGTACGCACCGTTTACTGTCACCCAGTGGCAAACGGCGGAAGAAGGCGACGGAATCGGCGGGACGGACGGTACGAAACGCTGCGTCTGGCCCGAGAGCTACCAGAACGGCGACCACCAGCCGCCGTCCTGGATGTAATCACTGATAGCATGCTCTCAGATATACTCACGATCGTGATTGTCGGGGCGATGATCAGCGCGATCTACGCCCTGATCGCGATCGGATTCACGATGATCTTCGGTGTCGGTGGGATACTCAATCTCACTCATGGGGCGTTGCTCATGCTCAGCGCCTACACGTACCTCGTGGCACAGCCGTACGTCGGCCGGCTCGGAGGCGTAATCGCCGGCGTTCTCGTCGCCGCGCTCGCGTCGTACGGCGTCTACATGGGCCTTGTCAGATACATCGAAGAACACGTAGTCATCACGTTTATGGCGACGATCATGGCCGCGCTCGCCATCCAGGAGGCGATCACGATGGGGTTCTCACAGCAGGCGCGCGTTCTCGAGCCCATGGTACCGGGCTCCATCGCGGTCGCCGGCACCCGAATGCAGTACGACCAGCTCCTGGCGTTCGTCGTCTCCTGGGTGTTGATCGGCCTGCTGTGGTACTACGTCACGAACACGAAGAACGGACGAGCGATCCTCGCGACGTCGATGAGCGAACGGGGCGCGATATTCACCGGCGTCGATCTCCCGCAAGTCCGGCGACAGACATGGCTCATCGCGGGCGCGTTCGCCGGCGTCGGCGGGCTCTTCATCGGGCGTTTGCAACAGACAAGCCCCGAGATGTGGCTCGAGCCGCTCACGCTCGCGTTCATCATCGTCATCATCGGCGGTGTCGGCTCGATCAAGGGATCGATCATCGCGGCGTACCTGATCGGCTACATCGAGACGCTCACGGTCGAACTCATCGGCGCGCCGTACCGCGTCGTGATAGCGCTACTGATAATCATCGCAGTGATCATGTACCGGCCGGAAGGCCTCTACGGGAGGGAGTACCTTGAGTAACGAATACGATCGCTCCGGCGAGCCAGTACTGCAGCGGTTCACGAGGGAGTTCCTCGGCGAACCGAACCAATACCAGATCGCGGCAGTCGGGGTCGCGCTCCTCGCGCTCTTCACCCTGCCGTTCTGGGCCGCCCAGTACCTGTACGTGTTCGCGTTAGCGAGCATCTGGGCCATCTTCGCCATGGGCTGGGACATCATCAGCGGCCACACCAACTACATCAGTTTCGGGCACTCCGCACTGTCCGGCGGCGCCGCCTACATGACCGGGATTCTCGTCCACAACGTCAACCCCGATATGGCGATGTACATCACGTTCCCGCTGTCGATCCTGGCGGCGGTCGCCATCGGGCTCCTGTTCGCAGTCCCGACCCTGCGACTCGAGGGACCGTACTTCTCGCTGATCACGCTGCTCGGCGTGTTGGTTCTGACCCAACTCGTCTACATTTACGGGGAGTACACCGGCGGCGAGCTGGGGATTACCGCGGTGTCGACGCTCACGTACGATCTCACGACCCTGTACTACTACACGCTGCTCCCGATGCTGCTCATCGGTTCCGTACTGGTCGTGGTGAGTCAATCGAACGTCGGGCGGATCCTACGCGCGATCGGCGAAAACGAGGCCGCGATCGAGTCCTCGGGGATCGACACGACGAAGTTCAAACTGTGGTCGTTCCTGCTGAGTGCGGTCACGATGGGGATCGGCGGCGCGATGCTCGCTCACTTCTACGGGAACGTCACACCCTCGACGGTCCTCGTGATCGACCGCAGCCTTGAGATGGTCGCGATCGCGGTCATCGGTGGCATGGGAACGATCGCCGGGCCGATCGGCGGCGCATTCGTCTTCATCTTCCTCCGCGACGAGGTGCTGACGGTGTTCGGATCGACCGGTCGGTGGCTCGCACTGTGGCTCATCGTGCTGTTCTTCCTCGTGTTCCTCCGGGACGGGATCTTCCCGTTTATCTGGTCTCGAATCGGTTCCATTGGAGGTGATCGCGATGAGTAACGATACCGTGTTCCAGATCGATGACTTGCGAAAGGAGTTCGGCGGTCTCGTCGCCGTCGACGACCTGTCATTCGACCTCCGGGACGACGAGATCCTGGGGCTGATCGGTCCGAACGGGTCCGGGAAGAGTACCGTCTTCAACTGCATTATGGGAATCTACGGCGTGACGGGCGGCTCCGTCCAGTTCAGGGGCACCGACATCACGGATATGGATACCCACGAGATCGTTAACCGCGGGATCGCACGCGTTTCCCAGGAATCGAACCCGATTCCGTCCTCGACGGTCGGCGAAAACATCGAGCTGTTCACGTATCCGAACGATATCTTCTCGCTCACCGGCGGTGCGAGTCAAGCGGAGGTCCTCGACATCGCCCGGCGGTTCGGCCTCGACGGGAAGTTGGATACGCTCCCCGGATCGCTCCCCCACGCCGACGTCCGGCGGCTCGAAATCGCCAAGGCGTTGGCGACCGGGCCCGAAATGCTCCTCCTCGACGAACCGTTCGCGGGGATGAACCAGGCGGAGATTCGCGAACTGTCAGAACAGATTCGCGATATCCATGCGGAAGGGCGACCGATTATCATCGTCGACCACAATATGAAAGGACTCATGCCGATCGTCAACCGCGTCGTCGTCATCAACAGCGGACAGAAGATCGCCGAGGGATCACCCGAGGAGATCGCGAACGACGAGACGGTACAGAAAGCGTACCTCGCCGGTGCGGAGGTGGGCAACTGATGGCCGACCCCGTCCTCGAGATCGAGGGACTGGACGTGACCTACGGCAAGACGCAGGCGCTCGACGACGTCTCCCTACACGTCGAGGAAGGCGAAACGGTCGGCGTCATCGGTCCGAACGGCGCCGGGAAGACGACGCTGTTCGACACCCTCTCCGGGATCACGGAGTACGAGGGCAGCATCAAGCTGTTCGGCGAGGAGCTGTCCGACCTCTCCAAGCGCGAAATCGTCGATCAAGGGCTCGTCCACTGCAGCGAAGAGCACGACCTCTTCCCGTTTTTCTCCGTCCACGAGAACCTCCTGATGGGAGCCTATCCCCGAGACGATCAGGAGGCCGCCCAAGAGACGATCAACTGGGTCTACGAGCTGTTCCCGCGACTGGACGAGCGCCGCGAGCAGGACGCGGAGACGCTGAGCGGCGGCGAACAGCAGATGCTCGCCATCGGCCGCGCGCTGGTCAGCGATCCGAAGCTCCTCATCTTAGACGAGCCGACGCTCGGGCTCGCGCCGGTCATCATCAACGACCTCGACGAGACCTTCGAGCAACTCAAGCGGGAGGGCATCACGATCCTGATCGCCGAACAGAACACCACCTTCGCGATGCGCCACGCCGAGCGGCTCTATCTGCTCGAGACCGGAGAGATCACGCTCGAGGGACCCGCCGCGGAACTACAGGAGGACGAGTACGTGCGGGACGCCTACATCGGCGTTACGTGACGTCGCTGCGTCACCGTTTCCTGCTGACGTAGTTCGGACGAGTCGGGTCGCCGTACCAGCCGCGAGCACCGATAGGCGGCGGCCTACGGACACGTAGCTTTACCTTCGCAGGAATGGTATGGGTAGGCAGGACAATGGATGCCGTCTACCTGCATGGGCCCGGAGACCTCCGTGTCGACGACGTCGATCAGCGCGCCGTCTCGGCGGACGCGGTCGCGGTCGATATCGAGTACACGGGGATCTGTGGCTCCGATCTGCACGAGTACGAGGTCGGACCCATTCCGATCCGAGCCGAAGCGACCGAGCACTCGATTCCGGAGTCGGACTGGGACGAGTACCTGCCGAAGCCGATGGGTCACGAGATCGCCGGCACCGTTTCGGACGTCGGTGAGACCGTCGATGACGTTCGCGTCGGCGATCGCGTCACGCTGAACATGGTCACGGCCTGCCACGATTGTCGCTACTGTGCAGCCGGGAAGTACCACCTCTGTGAGCGAGGCGACGGCGGCGTCGTCGCCAGTCGCGGCTTCGCGGATCGAATCGTCGTCCCGTCCTCGATGGCTGTCCCCGTCTTAGACGAGGTGTCGCTGCGCCACGCCGCGCTCGCGGAACCCCTCGGCGTCTCGCTTCGGGGCGTCCGGCGATCGGGCCTCGAGCCCACCGATCGCGTCGCGGTGTTCGGCGCCGGGCCGATCGGCCTCGGCGTCGTCGCAAGTGCCGCTGCGGCCGGTGCCCGCGAGATCTACGTCAGCGAGCCCCGAGCGGCGCGTCGAGCGGCCGCAGAGTCGCTCGGTGCCGACGTCGTCATCGATCCGACCGCCGTCGACGCCGTCGAGGAGATTCAGCGGGAGACCGACCGAGTCGACGTCTCATTCGAGTGCGCCGGAACGGCCGCGACGCTGACGGACGCGCTCCGGAGTACCGCGTACGGGGAAACGGTCGTCGTGCTCAGCGTGTTCGAGGAGGAGGTCCCGATTCATCCGAACGATATTATGCAAGCGGAACGGGAACTCGTCGGGTCCTTCGGCTTCCAGGGCGGGCCGCTTGTCTCGCGGTCGGAATTCGCGACCGCACTGGATCTGATCGCCGACGGCCGCATCGACCCCGAGCTGATGATCACCGAGACGGTGCTGCTGGACGGCGTGGAATCTGCGTTCGAGGGGCTTCGCGATCCCGAGAGCGATCAGATCAAAGTACTCGTCGAGCCTTAACCCGTCAGTTACCCCACCACGGTCGCAGTCGGTCAGCGATTCAGCGTGTGTATCGCCTGTCCGAGCGCGTTCTCGCAGGCCTCCATGACCGCCTCCGAGAGCGTCGGGTGCATGTGGACGGTGCCGGCGACGTCCTCGAGCGTCAGTCCCGTCTCGACCGCCACCCCGAGTTCGCCGATCAGTTCGGACGCCTCGGGACCGACGATCTGTGCACCGAGGAGTCGGCCGGTGTCTTCCCCGGCGACGACGCGGACGAACCCCTCCGTCTCCGCGAGCGTGAGCGCTCGGCCGCTCGCGTTGAACGGGAACTCGCCGACGACCGGCGAGTGACCGGCGTCGCGCGCATCGGCCTCTGTCAGTCCGACGGTAGCGATCTCCGGGTCGACGAACACCGCCGTCGGAATCGCGGCGTCATGAAGCGCGGCGTCACCGCCCGACGCGACTTCCGCGGCGACGAGACCCTCTGCGACCGCTTTGTGTGCGAGCATCGGTTCGCCGGCGACGTCGCCGACCGCGAAGACGTGATCCCGAGCCGTCCGGGTTCGATCGTCGGTCTCGAAGAATCCGGCGTCGGTTGGCTCCAGTCCGATCGCCTCGAGACCGAGCGTGTCGGAGACGGGTTCCCGACCGATCGCGACGAGTATCCGCTCTGCGGTCGTCTCGTGATCGGTCCCGTCCGTCCCTTCGGTGTGGAGGGTAACTGTCCCGTCACCCTCTCGAGACCACTCGACCGCGACCTGACCGAACTGGAAATCGACGCCGACGGATTCGGCTCGCTTCTTCACCGGTCGGGTGAGATCCGATTCGTACCCCGGTAGCACGTCGTCTTCCATCTCGACGACCGTGACGTCCGTCCCGAGCTTCGCGAACACCGTCGAGAGTTCCATGCCGATGTACCCCGCGCCGACGACGGCCAGCGACCGCGGCGCGCCCTCGAGCGCCAGCGCCTGCCGAGAGTTCAGAATCGGGTCGTCGTTGACGGAAAACCCCGGAACGCTCATCGGGTGGCTCCCGGTCGCAATGACGGCGGTTTCGAACTCGAGTTCGTCGATAGTGCCGTCCGTCGCAGCGATTTCGACGGTGTGGTCGTCCGTAAACCGCGCCGTCCCCTCTCTCACGGTGACGCCGTTCGCCTCGCAGAGTTTTTCGACGCCGCCCGTGAGCCGGTCGACCACGTCGTCCTTCCAGTCGATCATCTCCCCGACGTCGACGAACGGCTCCGCGTAGATGCCCATCCGGGACGCCGACTCGAGCTCAGTGACGAGGTTCGACGCGGTTAACAGCGCCTTCGAGGGGATACAGCCGTGGTTGAGACAGGTTCCGCCGACGCCGTCCCGATCGACGAGCGTGACATCGCAGTCGCGCTGTGCGGCACGAATCGCGGCGCTGTAGCCGCCGGGTCCACCGCCTATCACGAGAACGTCAGTCATTGCCATGCGGA
This sequence comes from Natrinema sp. SYSU A 869, assembly GCF_019879105.1. Classification (NCBI taxonomy): domain Archaea; kingdom Methanobacteriati; phylum Methanobacteriota; class Halobacteria; order Halobacteriales; family Natrialbaceae; genus Natrinema; species Natrinema sp. SYSU A 869. Next base: position 804,645 of record NZ_CP082247.1, read on the forward strand.
GAAAATCGTCTGGGTTGCTTATAGTGGTTTGGTGACCGGTTCCCGTCTCGAACGGAGTAGGGGGATGGTCCGTCCGAGAGGGATGTATCTGGCGCAGCACCGTCTCGCTGTTATAAATCCTTGTGGGTATCACTCACGGCCGATTTTGACACGCTATCCCGCCCCGCTGTACATAACACCCTTAGGGCGTTATTATATTGTGGTCGGCCGCAGTTCCACTGCGGAATCAAACGACGGTACCAACATTAGCTGTCTCTCCGTCACCATTTCCGAAGAGAGCGCCTCCGAACCAGTCCTCCAGTTCGAGTAATATCTTACTGAAATCGTACCGAAATCCCCTCATTGGCCTGGCCATGGTGACAGCTGGACTCGATCCATCTAGGAAATCCTGTCCGCGGCCCATCCTCACGTATCCTTCTATTCCCGGGTAGGACTGAAGCCGTTGCGATGCGTTCTTCACAACGGTACCACCGCTTGATTATACGGAACCGTGAAGACGCGGCCCGTCGGTAGCGGTTCGTTCACGCTCGGTCATGCCTCTTCGCGACGATCAATCTGGGCGAAACGGACCTTCACCGGAAACAGTCGGTTGCTCCGTTGGACGCGTTTCGATTAGCTCCGACCTCAAGGGACGAGGAATGGACGGAAAATGGCGAATTTTGCAGTGTACTGTCATAGGGTAAGGTGGCTGGATTGGTTGACAGTTGGGAGTCGGGTTTGTTCGTGATGTTTCGTCCGTCCCACCTCCGTGGTAGTTGGTACCACCCACCATCAAATAAACGTTAGTGTTGCGGAAGGACTGTCTCGGTTTTCCGACAATGTCTGCAGGGGAGAATGTACGATTACCGGACTCTCTGCGTTTACCGATCGGAGAGCTCTGTCGTCGACCTATGTCGCCACGAATTCACGGACGTGAGAGTGGGAACGGCAGCGAGAAGACGGTCCGCTGTCTCCGCGGCGAGCCGGCGACTGGGGAGACGGATTTCGGTGAGAGAGGTGTTCTGTCGTTCGAGCGGAGTCACAGGAGAGGGCGGGAACGGTCGTGGGGATTCCCGTTACCGCCCTCGAGGTGTGGCAAACGACTGACCCTAATGGCTGCTCTGCAGCCGTGGTATAGTATGGCAAGCACTGCCTTGAATCCGGCGGCGTTTCGCAGTGCATGACGTCGCTGAGCGATCGGCCAGCGCGATTCAGGTCGCCGAGCGACTCCGTTCGCATTCAGCGCCTGTCAGGTCCCGGGATCCGGTCGCACTAGAGGTTCGAAGCGCCGGCCCCGCCGTCGACAGTGACGGTCTCGCCGTCGATATACCCCGACTGTGGTGACGAGAGGAACGCAATGGTTCGGCCGAGATCCATCGGGTCACCGATACTCCCGACCGGAATCCCAGAGCTCCGTTCTTCCAGCCCCTCCTCGTAAGAGTCGTACTCACCTCGTTCGAGACCCTGTTCGATGACTTCGCTGATGCGTGGCGTCTCGTGGACGCCGGGGAGCACGGCGTTCGCGCGAATTTCGGGCGCAAGTTCCGTCGAGAGCGTCTTTTCCAGTCCGATAACGCCCATCCGGACAGAGTTCGAGAGAACGAGCCCGTCGATCGCTTCCTTGACGCTACTGGACGTGATTGTGACGATCGTTCCGCCGCCATCGCGAAGGTGATCGACCGCCTCGCGGACGACTCGGACGACGCTCATCACGAGCAGATCGAACGCCTCGTACCAGTCCTCGTCGCTTTTCTCCAGGAAGGGGCCGCTCGGCGGGCCGCCGGCACTGGTCACGAGGTGGTCGATCGTCCCGAATTCGTCGACGGTCCTCTCGACGAGCGCAGTGATATCGTCGGGCTCGGTCAGATCGCCGGACTGACCGACAACGGTGCCCGTCGCATCGGTTCGGACGTCCTCGACTGCCGCCTCGAGGCGCTCCTCGTCCCGACCGTTCAGTACGACGTTCGCTCCCTCCTTCGCGAGCGCGCGAGCGGACGCTTTGCCGAGCCCGCTGCTCGACGCCGTGACGAGCGCTGCGTTACCCTGCAGTTGCAGATCCATGGACACTCGTCTAACACGTTTCGAAATAAAGGTTCATCCCACGGCAAACCCCTCGGGACGGGGACGGACACCGATCAGATGATCGATCGCGCCGCGTCGGTTCGGGAATCACGACACGAATCCGAGCGCGGGACCATGTCCTCGAAGACCGGGACCAGCAGAGACCGCAGACCTCAGACGACGGTAACACTGTTCTCGAGTCGCCCGAGATCGGCGAGGCCAGTCCCGTTGGTCCGTGTCGCAGCGGCGAGGTCGCGAAACGTCTCGATCGGCGGGTCGGCCGTACCGAGATCGAACAGTTCGCCGTCGCCGCTCGCGACGAGGCCCTCGGCTCGCTCGAGTTGGAAGTACTGCATAGTTCTCTCTGTGTGAGTATTACCCCCAAGCAGTGATAAAATATCGGGACCGATACAAACCCTGAATCGAGTCGGTAATCGGATCGGTCAGTACAAGGGAAACGAGCGGGCTGTCTCCTCAATCCGTGTCAGCGCCCGTTCATCCGGCCAGCGGTCGGTGAGAGGGGCAGGAGACTCTCGGTCGAAGCCGAATCGGGATCGATGCCGGTAGCGGAGCGTCTCAAATTTCACGCGAATATAAGTTCCAGTACGAAATAGAGTGGCTTGAACGATTTCGATCCATGAGTACGACTACTACCGATATCGTCGTCCTGCGCGGCACTGCACACGGAATGTCGAGTGAACGGTGCGCAGAGCGGCTTCGCGACCGCCGTCCCGATCTCGAGGTCGAACTGGCTCGAACGCCGGCGGCGGAACGAGAACTCATCACCGAGGCCCCCATCGCGACCGGCCTCCGAATCGACGAGGAATTACTGGCCGGCGCGGACTCGCTCCGACTGTTCGCCTGCGCATCGGCGGGCGTCAACCACCTCCCGATAGACGAACTCGAGTCGCGTGACATCGCCGTAACGAACGCCTCGGGCGTCCACGCACCGAACATGGCCGAACACGTGCTCGGAAACGTATTGACGTTCGCGCGCCGGCTTCACCAGGGCTGGCGGCGTCAATCTCGAAACGAATGGCGACACTACCGTGCGGGCGAACTCAACGGGAGCACCGTCACGGTCGTCGGGATGGGGCCGATCGGGCGACGGACGCTCGAGTTACTGGCTCCGTTCGATGTCGAGCGGATCGGCGTCCGATACACGCCGGCGAAAGGCGGGCCGGCGGACGAGGTGCTCGGATACAGCGATGACCTCCACGAGGCGTTCATGCGATCCGATTACGTCGTGCTGGCCTGTCCCCTCACCGACACCACTCGAGGAATTATCGACGAGGAAGCGTTCAGAACGCTCCCGCCGAACGCAGTCGTCGTCAACGTCGCTCGCGGCGCAGTCGTCGACACCGACGACCTGCTCGCGGCGCTGCGCGGAAACGAGATCCGCGGTGCGGCACTGGACGTGACCGATCCCGAACCGCTTCCCCACGACCACCCGCTCTGGACCCTCGAGAACGTCCTGATCACACCCCATAATTCGGGGCACACTGATGAGTACTGGGAACGACACGCCGACATTCTCGTGGAGAACCTCGAGCGAATCGACGACACGGGGTCGTATACCGGCCTCGAGAATCAGGTAGTGACGCCGGACGAGTGATCGGCGTCGATAGTTCACGTTCGGGTAAAGTGACCGCAACCTATTTTTCCGTTGGTTTGGTATTCCCACGCACATGTCACAGTGGTCAGAATCGCGACCGGACGACGATTTCTATCGGGTACTCGCTCCGGACGGAACGATCACCGCAGATCCACCGGATCTCTCCGAAGACGTTCTCCGTCGCCAGTATCGAACGATGCGGCTCTCCAGGCGGTACGACGAGAAGACGCGGAGCCTCCAGCGGCGGGGAGAGATCAGTATTCTCTCGGGATCGATCGGCGAGGAGGCGATCCCGATCGGCAGCGCGGCGGCGCTCGAACCGGACGACTGGTGTTTCCTCACCTATCGGCAGACGCCCGCGATGCTGTACTGGGGGGCATCGCTCGAACGGTCGATAGCGGGCCTCATGGGGGCCGAACCCGAAACGATCGACGAACACCTCCCGCTTGACGACGAGGACGCACCACCAGTCAACTTCCCGCCCGTGTACGTCCCGTTGGCGGCGAACGTTACCAACGCCGTGGGATCGGCGATGGCAGACCGGTTCGGTGACACCGACGCCGTCACCCTCTCGTACATCGGCGACGGCTCGACGAGTCAGGGCGACTTCTACGAGGCGCTGAACTTCGCCGGCGTGTTCGACGCCCCCGCAGTCACGATCTGTCACAACAATCAGTGGGCGATCTCGGTCCCCGCCCACCGACAGACCGCCGCCGAGACGTTCGCACAGAAGGCCGAAGCGGCCGGCGTTCCGCACGAGCGAATCGACGGGAACGACGTCCTCGCCGTGTACGAGGGAACGCGGCGAGCCGTCGAGCGGGCGCGGGAGGGCGACGGTCCGACGCTCATCGAGTGCGTCACCTACCGGGTCGACGACCACAACACTGCGGACGACGCCGACGCCTATCGAGACGATTCACAACAGGAGTACTGGGCCGAGCGCGACCCGATCGATCGGTTCGAAGCGTATCTGCGTTCCGAGGGGATTCTCGACGACGAGACCGTCGAGTCGATCGGCGAAGAGATAGACCGACGCGTCGAGGAAGCCGTCGACCGCGCCCGCGAGGTCCCCGACTCGGATCCCCAGCGGATCTTCGATAATCACCTCAAGACGACGTCGTGGAACGAGCGCCACCAACGCGAGGAGCTCCGCGCAGAGCTCGAGGGCGAGAACCCGTTCACCGACTTCACAGGGGAGGGGCTATGAGCGCTCAGGACTATCCCGAGTCCGAGACCAGCGAGATAAACCTCGTCACGGCGGTCCGAGAGACGCTCGCTCAGGAGATGCGACGTGACGAGTCGGTCCGGCTGCTCGGCTACGATATGGGGCCGATCGGCGGCGTCTTTCGGGCCACCGAGAACCTCTACGAGGAGTTCGGCGAGGAACGCGTTATCGACACGCCGCTCTCGGAGAACGGCATCCTCGGTACCGCCGCGGGAATGGCGATGCGCGGCCAGCGCGTCGTCCCCGAGATTCAGTTCCTCGGGTTCTTCTACCCGGCGTTCGGCCAGTTCATGTACACGATCTCGAAGATGCACGAACGCTCGGGCGGAGAGATCGACATGCCGCTCACCGTCCGGATCCCCTACGGCGGTGGCATCAAGTCCAGCGAGTACCACTCCGAGTCGACCGAGGCGCTCTTCATCCATACGCCGGGCGTCCGCGTCGTCTGTCCGAGCACGCCCGCGGAGACGAAAGGGCTGCTCGCCGCGAGCATCCGGTCCGATGATCCCGTAATGTTCCTCGAGCCCAAGAGCATCTACCGGGTCGGGACCGAAGCGGTCCCCGAGGAGGAGTACACGCTTTCGCTCGACGACGCCCGGATCGTCCGAGAGGGAAGCGATATAACCGTTCTCACGTGGGGGGCAATGGTCCGACACGCGGTCACGGCGGCCGATCGGGTCGACGCCGACGTCGAGATCGTGGACGTCCGGACGCTCTCGCCGCTTCCGGTCGAAGCGATCCTCGACTCGGTGAAAAAGACCGGCCGCTGTGTCGTCTTCCACGAGGCACGACGCACGCTCGGGCTGGGAGCGGAGTTATCGGCGCTCATCAACGAGTACGCGCTCGATCGGCTTCACGCCCCGATCAAGCGCGCGACGGGATACGACGTCCACTTCCCAGGCCATCAGACCGAAGAGGCGTACCTTCCGGACGAACAGCGAGCGGTCGACGCGATCGAGGCGGTGATGTCGTATGAGTTCTGAGTTCGAATTCACGCTACCGGACGTCGGAGAGGGAATCACGGAGGCGGAGATCGTCGACTGGTTCGTCGACGATGGAGACGCCGTCGACGAGGACGAGCCCGTCTGTACCGTCGAGACCGACAAGGCGATGGTCGAGATTCCGGCGCCGAGCGATGGGACCGTCACAGAGCGCCGCGCCGAAACCGGCGACACGGTCGCCGTCGGCGAGGTGTTACTAGTCATCGAAACGGACGAGCCGCCGAAAACGAGTAGCGAGCAGTCGAGCGAGGCGGACGATCGGGGAGTCGCCGGCAGCTCGAACGAGCCGAGCGACGAGCCGGCGGCCGCCACCGGCGAGACGGATCAGAGCGCTCCCGCGGGAGCCGTCTTGGAAGAGTCGCGCGAAACGGCCGCCAACGGAGCGACGGGAGCCGTTGCGGACCAGCGCGTGGGAACCGTCGCGGACCAGCGGGTGTTCGCCGCACCCAGCACTCGACGGTACGCTCGCGAACAGGGCGTCGACATCGCGGCCATCGACGGGACCGGTCCGAACGGTCGCGTCCTCCGGGAGGACATCGATGCCCGCCTCGAACAGCGACGGCCGACCGGCGACGCGGAGCCGACGACGGAGTCGAGCGAGGTGAGTACAGCTTCAACCGAGCCCGACATCTCGACGGACGACGAGCGGACTGTTCATCGCCCGCTGCAGGGTATCGAAAAGCAAATGGCCGAGAACATGAGCGAGTCGTGGCAGACCGTTCCCCACGTTACCTCGGTGTCCGAAGCCGACGCGACCGAACTCGTTGCACTGAAAGAACGGCTCGACGAGAAGCACGAACGTCGAATCACGTACACGGCGATTATCGTCAAGGCGGTCGTCCCGGCGCTACAGGAGTTTCCCGAGATCAACGCCAGTGTCGACCTCGAGGCCGAGGAGGTTATCGAGAAGAACTACTACAACGTCGGCGTCGCCGTCGACACCGAACACGGACTCGTCGTTCCGGTACTCCGCGACGTCGATCGGAAATCGATCACCGAAATCGCGGCGGAGCTCGCGGAACTGGTCGACGCCGCCGCCGACCGAGAGCTAGAGCCGTCGGACTTCGCAGACGGGACGTTCACGGTAACGAACACGGGGACACACGGCGAACACGGCGTGTTCGGAACGCCGATCATCAACCATCCCGAGGCGGCGATCATGGGGGTCAATCGGATCCGAAACGCGCCCGTTGCAGTGGACGACGAAACGGTCGAGGTCCGAAAGCAGCTCCGACTGACGCTCTCGTACGACCACCGCATTATCGACGGAGCGACCGGGTCTCAGTTCATGGAGACGGTCATCGAGGGACTCGAAGATCCGGACGTGCTGCTCAGTCGGATCTGAATCGTCCGGACACCGTTTCAGGGAATCGAGATTGAGATACCACCGCCGAGTAAGGCGGATAATCGCCAGACATCACTGACTCAATTGGCACGTAATCAAGCGTTCGGGGCTCATATTCAAACAGTTCACCGATCAGGGCAGGGATCAGCGGACGGCGTCGAAAGCGGTCCGAAGAGCAGACGGGCGCAGAATCAATTCGCAGTGAACCGTTTTGCGAGAAACGGCGAGAGCAGCGACACGACGGATAACAGCAGGATCACCATCGCGATCGGACTCGTATAGAAGATGTCGAGCGACCCCTCCGAGAGTTGGAGCGAGCGGCGGAGGTTCTCCTCAGCGATCGGGCCGAGAATTAACCCGAGCACCATCGGTGCAAGGGGGTAATCGTCCATCCGCATCACGAACCCGAGCAAGCCCGCGAGGACCATCGCCCAGACGTCGAAGATCCCGCCGCGGAGTGCGAACGAACCGACGACGCAGAGAACGATAATTATCGGCCACAGGTACTGCGGCGGAAAGTTGATGATCCGTACCCAGAAGTGCGCCCCGAGGAGTCCGAGGACGAGGATAACCACGTAGACGAGGAAGAAGCCGATGAAGATCGAGAACACGAGACCGGTCTCTTGCTCGAACAGACCGGGCCCGGGACGGATCCCGTGGACCAGCAGTGCGCCGATCAGTATCGCGGTAACCGAATCGCCGGGAATGCCGAGCGTGAGCGTCGGAACGAGGGCACCGCCGGTGCTCGCGTTATTACCGGCTTCCGCGGCGGCGACGCCGCGGATATTCCCCTTCCCGAACGGGGGCGTCGCGTTACTCGCCCACCGCTTCGCCTCGTTGTACGTAACGAACGAGGCGATGTCTCCGCCGGCACCCGGCAGCGCACCGATGAAGGTTCCGATGATGCTCGAGGTGAACGTGACGTTTCGAATGTCGCTCAGATCGGCCCGAGTCGGCATGATATCCGTCACGTCCTGCTCGACGTCGATGCCATCGATCCCTTCGCGATAGCGGTTGAACGCTTCCGCGAGCCCGAAGAGACCGATCATCACGGCGATGAACTGAACGCCGGCGGTCAGCGCCGTAATCCCGAAGGAGAATCGCGGATATCCGGTCGTCGGATCGAGCCCGATCGTCGCGATGAGCATACCCAGGAGCCCGGTGATCATCCCCTTCATGATCGAATCGCCGCTGACGCTTGCGATGATTGTCAGCCCGAAGAACGCGAGCGCGAAGTACTCCGGCGAACGGAAGTTCAGCGCGAACTGCGCGATCTGCGGGGAGATGAACGTGATGAGTACGACGCTGATCGCTCCCCCGACGAACGACGCGATGGTGGCGATGCCGATCGCGTTCCCGCCCTTTCCCTGCTGTGAAAGCGGGAATCCGTCGAAGATCGTCGCCGCAGCGCTCGGCGTTCCCGGTGTGCGGATGAGGATCGCGGGAATCGACCCCGCGAAGAGGGCGCCGCCGTAAATACCGAGCAGGAGCATCATTCCCGTCGTCGGTTCCATGCCGAACGTGAACGAAACCAGGACGGCGACAGTCATCGTCGCAGTCATGCCGGGGATCGCGCCCATCGCAATACCGATGATAACGCCGAGAACAATCAATATCAGCGGTAGCGGCTGGAAAACGAGCGCCATTCCCTCGAGTACTCCTGCAACAATATTCATCGGATCACTCTCTCGGTGGAGATAGTGGGGAGTAGTCTCACACTAATCCAACGCCTCCGTACCACAGTGATGGCAACAGTCGTCCGATCGGAACGAACGGGTTTTCGGGGAGCGGTATGCGAAGGAATTGAATGAAGATGTAGTGCAATGCGAGACTGACACCGAGCGCGACCGGGACTGACTTCCAGACTCGGTCGACGCCCGAGAAGTGCATACTGACCACGAGAAAGACGACCGTGGCGAGGAGGAAGCCGAGAAACGGCATGAGAACGACGTATCCCACGACGAGGACGGCGGCGATGCCGACCGTCACGGCCACCGATGCGGAGATTTCATACGACCGTTCCTCATCGGACCGAATCGCGTTTATTAACTGAGCGACCGCGAACAGGGCGATCAAGCCAGCGATCACTCGCGGAAAGAACGCAGGCGACGTCTCGCCGAACCCGCTCGGGAAATCCGCCGTGTAGAAAATATAGCACCGACTAGGAGGAGCAGTAATCCGCTCGCGATCTTGTCGGTATGACTGATTCTAATAGACATTTTATTTCGTTTTTGGAGTGGTGAAATCCGTGTGGTTCGATCGGCTATGCTACTCACCCAGCTCGAGATTCTCGACGAGTTCTCCGAAGTCCTCGTAGGACTGCTGCATGAACTGGCCGAACTCCTCGGTGTCCCGTTTCCGGAGGCCGAAGCCGCTCGTATCCATGAACTCCTGGAACTCGTCGGATTCGTACACCGAATTATAGGCGTCGTAAAGCGTCGAAATGACGTCGTCGGGCGTGTCGTTCGGAACGCCAAGTCCTCTCCAGGCGCCCATCGAAAAGTCGACCCCTTCTTCCATCAGCGTCGGGGTGTCAGGCATCAGATCGACTCGTTCCTCCCCGAAGACGGCGAGCGTCGTGAGCGGCCCGTCTTCCACCTGCCCGGCGACCTCCGGAGCGCTCGAGGTGGTCGCTTGGACTTCTCCGTTGACGACGGCTTCCGTTGCGGGCGCAGCGCCGTTGTACCCGACGTGATCCAGTTCGATCCCGGCCTCCTGTGCGAAGCCGGCCGCGGACAGATGCCAGATTCCGCCCGGCCCGGAGTTCGAGACGCTGATCTCGCCTGGGTTGTCCTCAGCGTAATCGATGAACTCACTGAGAGTCCCGTAGGGCGCGTCTTCAGGAACGGTGAGCGCTGCAGGGTCGAAGTTGTACTGCAGTATCGGTTCGACGTCTTCGTGACTGACCTGTGCCACGCCCAGATGTTCGATCGTTGTGATTTCGACGGTGAGAACGCCGACGGTGTGACCGTCAGGGGCGGCGTTTGCGATCGCACCGAACCCGACGCTACCGGTCCCACCGGTCTGGTTACTGACGTATGCCGACGTATCAAGGTGGTTTTCGACACCGCTGGCCAACTGCCGTGCGGTCTGGTCGGTCCCACCACCTTCGGCCCACGGGCAGATCATCTCGATATCTTGACTGGGGAACTCGCCACCACCGCTCCCACCGGAGATGTCGTCCGTACACCCAGCGATCCCCACGGTCCCGAGAACGGATCCGGCGCCCGCGGCTTTGACGAACTGTCGCCGCTGAAGCGTGGTATCTTTTACCATACACCGTTTGGGTATGCCATTATATCATTTAAGTTTTCCTATCAGTATTCATGTTCTATAGGTAAAATCAACTGCACATCAGTACTGCTGCAGGAATAATACAATTTCGGTTGAATATAGTTTGAATCATGTATTCAATCCGATCAGACAGCTGGTTTCCGAAGACAGCGGCTCCGACCGGGTCGGACTACTCGCAGGGCGACAGTGGGAAACGGACCGAGTCCGTGCCGATTACTTATAGTCACCGAGGGAAATGACAGTGTATGCCAGTCGTCGCAGCCATCGATCGGTCTCCGACTACAGACCGAGTCGTCGCCGAAGCCGCCACGCTCAGTGAGACGTTCGACACGGAACTGCACGTCGTCCACGTCGCCGGCCAGTACGAAACGACCAACCGCGTCCGGATGGACGCGGCGGAGGGATCCCGCGATCCCGTCGATCTGGACGACGACGAACGTGCACGGACTCACGTTCGGAGCGTCGCTCGTTCGGTCACCGACTCGTTCACACCGGTCGGTCTCGTTGGGTATCCGGAACAGGAGATATTACGCTACGCGACCGAACACGATGCCGACTACATCGTCATCGGCGGACGAAAGCGGTCACCGATCGGCAAAGCGCTGTTCGGAAGTACGGCACAGGCCATATTACTGGACGCGGACCGACCGGTAGTAGCGATTCCAACCACTGATTCCGATACCGACCGCTGACCATCGGAAGAAGGCAAGAGCGTAAACCGTATTTCGATATTTCGACACCGTATTAGAAGGCAGGCAGACGGTCAAATTATATAGACACTTATTGATTGTGTAGTTTATCATTCTAGTCAAAATCCCAGAGTCCGTCGACCGAGTGGATAGTGAGAGACGTGCCATCCGACGAAGCGGTAACCTTAGTATGGACCTGTACCCGGTTAAAGTTCTCCCGGGTCGTCGAGACGTTGAAACTTCCGACCGACTCGCCGTCCTCGGCCCACTGCGGACTGGTCGTTCCGACCACGTAGCGGACGGAATCGAACTGCTCGGTCAGTTCGTCGTGAAGTGAATCGGAGACGACCGGCGTTCGGGGCGTCGGAAATCGGTCCGCCCACTCCTCGTTGAGGTGAACGAGGTCCGGCGGAGTATTATTCGGCTCGTAGCTGGCATCGACGTTGAGGATGGACACCGGGACAGTCCGGTTGGACTCCTCGATGATGCCGTCGATTATTTTGAACTGTATGTACGCTTCGACGCGCTCAACGGAGTTCAGACATCCAGCAAGGGCGAACGGGATGCCAGCCCCAATAGCACCGAGGAACGGTCGTCGGGAAATCATATACTCGGATTCACTAGTTTGATGCGTATATGTTTTCTGAGAATAATAGCACACACGCAAGCATACTGGGCAATCCAATCGATTATTCTTGACGTGCCCGTCTTCAGCCGTCTCGCTCTGACTTCCGTCTCAAGTCTCTCCCGATCACGCGGAGACACAGCGCCAGTCACTGTGGGAGACGCCTCCGCGATACGTCAGAGGACGACACTGAGCGGATCCCGTCCCCACGGGTTACGAGTGCGTCGATAGCGCTCTCGCTATCGATCGTTCCACGGCGCGTATTCGCGATCGATATGGCGGTGTTTCCGCTCGATAGCGTCGATCCGGTCGATGTCCGCCTGCTCAAGTTCGAGGTCGCGGGCATGCCAGTTCTCACGCATGTGACGTTCGCTCGACGCCTTCGGAATGACGGCGACGTTCCGTTTCGAGAGCAACCACGCAAGCGATACTTGGGCCGGTGAGACGTCGTGTTTCTCCGCGACGGTCTGGAGTTCGGGAACGTCGACCACGTCTCCCCGCGCGAGCGGACAGTGTGCGATCAGCCAATGATCGTCGTTGACGGCGTACTCGCGGAGTTCCTCCTGCTGGAGAAGCGGATGACACTCCACTTGATTGGCGAAAATCGGCGCGTCGAGGACGTCGCGGGCGACGTCCAACGTCTCGGGTTCGAAGTTCGAGACACCGATATGCTTCGTCTTCCCCCGCTCGTAGAGCTCTTGAAACGCCTCGAGCGTCGTCCGTGGATCGTACGATCCCGCCGGCCAGTGGACGTACAACAGGTCGACGTACTCCGTCCGGAGGCGGTCGAGACACGAGTCCACTGCGGTGATGATATCGTCTCGTTCCGGGACGGGCTCGTCGACGTGAACGACCTTCGTCGCGAGGAAGATATCATCGCGGTCGACGTCCGCACTGTCGATTCCCGCGCCGACGTATTCTTCGTTTCCGTACACCTGAGCGGTATCGACGTGTCGATAGCCGATCTCGAGGGCCTGACGAACGCGCTCCTCCCACCGGTGGCGGTCGGAGTCCGAGTAGGTCCCGAATCCGACGCGAGGCATGGGCCGTGCCATGCTGGACCACGCCACGAGAGCGAAGGTAAATGTGACGGTGAGTATATGTTCTCTCACTGTCTTCTCTGGCGGCTGGGAATTTGATCGCGAGCGAGACGACGGGTCCAATTACTGTGTGAAAGATATATTAGTCGAGATGATAATTAGACGAGTACGAATCCGGTGCTCACGGATTGCCTCCCGATCCCGGGTTCTCGCTACCGAGCGTGGTTCAGATGACATACAGGACAGGTATTATCGGCACTGGCGGCATCGCAGGGATGGGAATCCTTGGACTGCACGACGAGGAAGTTATCGGGACGGAGAAAATCGAGGCCAGTCACGCCGGCGGGTACGACGCGACGGACGAGATCGAACTCGTCGCCGTCGCGGACGTCGACGAAGAGACGCTCGAGCGGTTCGGCGAGGCCTGGGAGATCCCGTCCGAGCGACGGTACGTCGGCCACGAGGCGATGCTCGACGCGGAGGATCTCGATGTCGTCTCGATCTGTACCCCTCGTATCTCCATCACGAACACACGATCGACGCTGCTCGGTCGGCCGCCGACCCCGACGTCATCTGGTGTGAGAAGCCCATCGCTTCGCATGTCAGCGCCGCCGAAGAGATGATCAGCGCCTGCGAGGAGAGCGACATCGAGCTGATCGTCAATCACTCGTTCCGGTTTACGACCAAACTCCAGCGGCTTCGTGATCACATCCGAGATGAGAATATTCTCGGTGACGTCGTTTCGGTCAGCACGCAGTACCGCATGGAACTCATGCGTAACTCGACGCACGTACTCGACACGCTGGTCTATCTGCTCGACGCGCGTGCAGATCAGATCAGCGGCCACGTCACCGGTGAGAACGAGGCGGTCGAGTCGCTCGACGTGCCACGGGCGGTCGACGACGCCGGTGGCGGCGGACACATCGTCATGGACGACGGAACGTTCGTCACCGTCGACTGTACGATTCCCCGCGAGATTTCGTCGATGACGCTCCAGTTCATCGGAACGGAGGGGAAGTTGTACATGAACAACGACGACGGCGAATGGCGGTACTGGACGCTCGAGGACGGCGATCACGTCGAGACCGAACTCCCGGGAATCGACGGTACTTGGACCTGGGACGACGACTACGAGCGCTCCTTCGCGAACGCTGCGCGCCACGTCGAAGACGTGCTGAACGGCGACGCGAAGAACGTCTCGCCCGGTGTCGAGGCTGTGCGGTCGCTCGAAATTATCGTCGCGTTCTACCTGTCGCACTACACCGACGGGTCCATCGACGTTCCGCTCGCGGAGCCGCTGCGCGAAGTCGCGATTACGTCCTGGTAGCGATCCCCGGTATAGTAGCCGCTGAAACGGATTACACACTAATTGCAACGTCGATACGCGATTAGGTGTGCATTGACGTTCAGTGGCTACCATAGCTCACGTCTCGTTCGATAGCGACACGCGACGCCACAGTTCGGACCGTTACGTCGAGGTTTCCGGTCGGTTAGGGGCCCCGTACCGACGCGCGATCCAGAGACCGACAACGAGGGTGCCCGCGACGGCCGCAGGCCAGCGATCCGTGCTGAGATAGAGGTCCAGGGAAGGTGGCCGATACGTGCTGAACGGGAACAAGACGGCATACACCCTCCCGGTGGCCGAGAGCAACGCGACGTCGAGGGCATAATGGGACACTGCGCCGAGAGCGAGGAGTGCGGTCGCCTGCCGTCGGTAGTCGGGAGCGACCGAGAGCGAGGAGGACGACGAGCAGGGTCCCGCCGAGAGTGTGTAATGGTGCCCACGAGAATGGAACACCGATCAGTCCCTCGACGAGGTCGTCCGGAATCAGCAGTCCGATCTTTCTGAGGTCCGGCGAGAGTGCACCGGCCATGACGAGCGTGACCTGCGCCGGCCGTATCCGCTCGTCTCTGAACGAGAGGAGCGTCCCGATGCTGTAGCCGACCAGCACGTGCGTGAGGAGGTCGGACATCACCGATCACCGTCATCGCGGTGGTGACCGGTGTCCGGTCGCTCCCCTTGCACCTCGCTTGAGCCGCGGACCGATTCGTCCCCTAGTGACGCACTCCGAGCTGTCCCGCGGTGGCCGTCACTGGTCAGCGCCTCGGTTCGGGGAACGAGCGCGAGCCGGTCGTGATCGACACGCCAGCCGCGAACGAGACGCGCGAGAACCCAGCAGCCACCAATGACCGAGACGACGCCCATATATAGGGAGCCCCACAGCTCGTCGGTGACGGTCCGATCCGCGTCGAGAGTAGACTCGTTCTCGAGGGTGCCGAAGGCGGTCACGCGGGCATCAGTCTCGAGGGAGGCTGTCGGCCGTGTTCGCCGCGGTGAATCACCCGTTGCCGCCGGTTCGCGTCGCGATCACGACGGGGTCGGTTTCGACGACCGTGCCGCTGAGAACGACGCGGTCGCCGACGTAGGCCTCGCGGTCCGTTGTCACGTCGTCTTCGGCCGGGTACCCACTCTTCAGCGGCTCGACGGCCGCGGCCCCGTCCAGCACATGAGCCCGAGCAGGGCGACAAAGAGGATGACCGCGCCGAAAATCGGCCAAAGTATCCGAACGAGTCGCATAGAAGCATCTATCTCGTCTATGAGACGTATGTGACCATAGAGATTGGGCAGGTCAGGGCACAGACGGGCGTCTATCGGAAGTATACTACCTCTGCGTCTCACCCTGCGACGAGAGTGACTTACCGGGTACGGGCACAACGTGTGCGCGACCTCGACCGTCCAGACCCGATCCGCTATTCTTTTTTCTCTCACCTCCGTCCTCACTACCCAGCGCTACTTCGAGGACATCGAGGTCGGCACGACCGAGGAATTCGGCGAATATCACGTCACCAAAGCGGAGATCACCGAGTTTGCCGAGCAGTACGATCCGCAGCCGTTCCACACTGACGAGGAGGCGGCCGAAGAATCGGCGTTCGGCGAGCTCGTCGCGTCGGGATGGCATACCGCCGCGATGTCCATGCGAATGCTCGTCGAGAACTACTTAGGGGAACAGGCAGGCATGGGCGGGCGCAGCGCGGACGAACTGCGCTGGGAGCGGCCGGTCAAGCCGGGCGATACGCTCTCGCTTCGCACCGAGGTGGTTGACAAGCACCGCTCCGAGAGCGACCCGCATCGAGGATACGTGGATAATTACATCGAGGTTCTGAATCAGAACGATGAGGTCGTTCTCTCCTATACCGTTACCGGGATGGTCAAGCGACGAAACCCGGGCGAGTAGACACCAGACCGCCGTCGATTCGCTACAACACGCATACACCACCCGTCGGCCGCCGGCTCTTGTCTCGCTTGAGTAACGTCACAGCCATCAACCCCCAAATTGGACATCCTCTCGGCCCACAGTATGAAGTGAGGTAGTACGATATTATCGGTCGAGCCAGCGAGCCAACCAGTCATAGGCGCGCGACCGGACATCGGCGGGGAACTCGTGGCCGCCCTCGAAGAACAGCGTTTCGAACCGGTCCGAAACGCCAGCGTCGGCGTAGGCCTCGGAAAGGGTACCAGAGAGCGTGCGGACGGAATCAGGAGGGAAAATACGATCCGCCGTCCCGTGAGTTAGCAGCAGCGGCGTCGGCGCGACGTCCGCCAGTACGGCCTCCATGTCGCCGACCGTTAGCAGATCGGGGACGTACAGTGCGAAGTTGTGGGTGATCTGCTCGCGTTGAACGGCGGCAAGTCGGGCCGCGCCGCTGGAAACGACGGCGGCAGCGACTCGATCGTCGAACCACGACAGCCAGGCGGCCTCCTGACCGCCTAGGGAATGTCCGAGTACGCCCATAGCACCGGCGTCGACCAGGTCATAGCTCTCGAGGACATCGAGTGCGACGACGAGGTCCGAAAGGTACTTCGCCTGGAGAGTGGAGCCACGCAGCAGTCGGTCCATCGCGACGAATTTCTCGTAATCGGCACCGTCGGGAGCCGTTCCGGCCGTGCGCTCGTGCTCGGGCGGTCGTCGATCCTCGAAGCAAAGCAGATCCGGACAGCAGACGACGTGACCGCGCTGGCAGAGTTCGACGCCATAGTGGTACGGCTCCGTGTCGCTCAGTCCAGCAGGGTCAGACTTGCCGACGGCAAACTCGCCCGCGTGAGGATGAACGGCGAGGATGCTAGGCCGTTCACCGTCGATATCATCAGGGACGAGCAGATAGGCTCGGATTCGTTCATCCGATTCGACATTGTACTCGAGGAGACGACGCTCGAATCCGTCGGCGGCCGTGACCGAAACGGTCTCAACGGCCGGGCCGGGACGGTCAGGGACCGTCCCAAGACAATCGAGAATCGCGTCACGAGTGACGTCCATATCGGCATGACGGACGAGAGAACCATAAGTACAATCATCAGAGAGATTATTTTCGTCGGAATGTCCTCCGCGAGTGTAGCGAAGGAACGGTCACTCGTTTGGGGAACGAGAACCGAGAACGGTGATGATCAACCGAGGTACGAGCGTTGGTAGGACGTACTACACTGACCGGTGGTCAAGTGAATTATTTGGTTGATTCGAAGCCCCATGCACGAAGTCGTTCGACGACCTCGTCGACGTTGTGCATCGCAGCCTCGTAGGCCGCTTCCCGGACGTCAGTCTTTGAGACATCAGTTCCGAGTTCGTCGCTGACTGCATCGACAAACTCGTCCTCCGCGTCGACCACGTAATCTCGGAGGTAAAACTGGACCATCTCCCGGTCCTGTTTGACGTTATCCCGTACGTAGACCCAAGGGACACCGCCGTCATCAGTGCCGGCTTGCGGGGGGTCCCGGATCACTTCGCTCGAATTGGATTCACTGACTTCATCCTGATCGTCGTCTTCAGTGGTCTCTGCTCGAGGTGTCTCCTCCCCGGTAGCTGAGTGATCCGGTTCGGGATCGGATTCGTCATCGACGGTCGTCTCTGCTTCTGCGTCCTCGTCTTGCACGTCCGCGAACGGATCACTACCGGATCCCTTCTTCATCGTTCGCTCACCTCTTCGATCTCCGTCGTTAACTGATCGATCTTCTCGAGGGTTTCCATCTCGTGATCGCGCTGGCGATCGCGATAGTCCTCGACATAGCGTCGCGGTGTACACTGCTGGTCCCAGCAGCCCTCGAAGAGCGACGATCGGTCGCGAATCGCGACCGGTGCGGGATAGCCCCGATCGCGAATCTCCATGAGGTATCGCTCCTGATCGGACGTTCGACCGACGCCGTTCGGGACGGCCGAGAGGACGCCGATTTCGGCTTCGAGCCGATCCTCGAGGCCATCGACGAGTTCCTCTAAGCCGAGGACACTTTGCATTCCTTTGCCGGTCGGCTCGACGGGAATCACCAAGCTTCGCGTGGCCGAAACGGCGTTATAGAGGTGCGGGCCCGCAGTCGCCGGCGGATCGATAACGATCACGTCGTATTCCTGTGGGACACTGGACGCCAAGAGCACCTGTCGGAGCCGGTCATACGGATCGAAGTCGTCACCCTCACCGAGATCGTCGGCCATCTGCTGTGCTCTGTTCAGGAGATCCTCGAGGTTCTCGAGCATGTTGTGACTCGGAATGAGATCGAAGCCGTACTCCGTTTCGCAGATGAGATCCTCGAAGGACCCTTTCGGTCGATCGATCAGGTGGCGAACGATATTATCCGCCTGACTGTCGTCTCGAGGTGCATCAACATCAAGGAGGTAGGTGAGTGATCCGTTCTGCTGGTCCATATCGATTGCGAGGACATCGAGTCCGTGGTTGGCATGAGACTCGATCAGTGCCGCTCCGATCGTCGATTTCCCGACGCCGCCGGCCTCCGAGTAGGTCGTATATGTGAGCATACGAGTTAGTTAGTCTTCTCGAATATAATACTTCACCATACGCACTCGAGAAGGCAACTGGTTAGCCTAATTAGATAGCCTAACTATAATCCCAACACGACACCACTGGCGACGACGGTTCTCGAGAAAGGGCGTTGGAATACCCGATCAGTTAGCCTAACCGAATAGACCAACGGCTGATGTAGACACAGCACTACTCCGCTGCAGCCCCCAGTATAGATTTCTGGATCGTATAACCGATTACCCCAACCAGTTATCCTAACCAGTATCCCAACATGGTACTACCGGCGACGACAGTTCTCGGGAAAGGCTATCGACACATCTAATCAGTTAGCCCAATCGAATAGGCTAACTACTATGTACGCACAGTGCTACCCACCGCGTTAGCCGTCAGTATAGGTTTCTAGATCACCTAACCGATTGGTCTAATCAGCTATCCCAACCAATATGCCAACACGGTACTACCGGCGGCGACAATTATCGAAAAAGCCCACCGGTATGCCCACCCAGTTAGCCTAATTGGATAGGCCAACTACTGGGTAGATACAGCTCCCCTCCGCTGCAGCCGTCAGTAGAGGTTTCTAGATCGCCTAATCGATTGACCTAATCAGCTGCCCTAACCAATATGGCAACAGAGGATCAGCCGCTGCTAGATCGCTCAATATAGATTTTCGACTCATCTAACTAATTAGCCTAACCGACTATATTGGCCAGTAGAATTAGCCGAACGATCGCCCAGGAATTGACCATACCAACAGACCTCCCCAGCAAGCTGCCCCAACGGACTACCCTAATTGGCTAGCTAACTTGGGAAATCTATTCGGTTAGCCTAATTGAGAGGCCGAAATGACCGGCCGAACACAGCAGGTCAGTCCCTCTATCCAGAAATGGATTCGATTCGGGCAAGCTATGCAACCTAACTAGATAGACTGGTCGATCAGCATATCCATTCAGCCTAATTAGGGGCATCTATGGACTCTTCGATGAAAGATGCGGTTTGGACATGACGATCGTACTACTGTCGACTGATAAGCTACCCGGACTGTATAGGATGACAGGTGGGGCTAACTAAATAGACTAACCAATAAGCCTAATAGCGTAATTGAGTTTGGACCACAGTCATCATCGACGTCACGTCCAGTTCACTGAAGCGCGACTGGTCGCTGCTACCGATTATCTGTTCACTATCTTTCTACCGACCATGATAAACGGTACCATTTTACTCACGGCGTCGGTAGAGGTGACCATGTCGATGCGCAGTACCGTCCGTTTGGGTCCGGGACAACTATTCGAAGCACAGCTTCTGAGAGGAAGACGCGAATGATCGCTCAGTCCGACCACATCGACGCAATCAAGTTCGACCTCGATATGGAGCAGGACAACGAGCCGGATCCGTACAACGGTCGGCTCACGAACGCCGCGCTGAATCGCAAGGTCGAGGTCGTCGACGCCGTCCGCGAGGCGGTCAGTAACGAAATCGACCTCGCCTTCGACTGCCACTGGGACTACACTGTCGAGAGCGCGACCCGTCTCGCGAGCAAGCTCGAGCCGTACGACCTCATGTGGCTCGAGGACGTCGTTCCACCGGAGGAGACGGACGCGCAACGCGAAGTCGCCCGGCGGACCGAGACGCCACTCGCCACCGGCGAAAATCGGTTTCGTATCCACGAACTGAGCGAACTACTCGATGAGTATGCTGTCGACGTGATCACGCCTGATCCGACGACGTGTGGCGGTCTCGCGGAGTCGAAACGCATTGCCGAACGCGCCGAGGAGCGATACATTCCCGTCTCACCGCACAATGTCTGTAGCCCCGTGGGACGATGGCCTGTGTTCACCTCTGTGCGGCCGTCCCCAACGCCGACGTACTGGAATACCACGCGCTCGAGGTCGACTGGTGGGATGACCTGCTCGAGCGCGACGAGCCGTTGATCGAAGACGGGTTCATCGACGTGCCGACCGAGCCGGGACTCGGCATCGAGCTAGACGACGAAGTCGTTGAGGAACACGTACTTGCCGGAACGGACGGGTTCGACTGACAACGCGATGGCAAACGCGTTCAAACAACGCACTTCGTCGGCGTTGTGCAACACAGCGTCACCGAGTACGACCACCGGGAGTGTTGCTCCGTCCCATCACTCAGCCGGGCTGAACGCGTCGACCCCTACGCCGGCGACCGCAACGTCTTCCGAAACGTCACCGCCGCTGGCACCGACCGCGCCAACTACCTCGCCATCGTGCTCGATCGGGATACCGCCACCGAACGTGACAACGCGAGTATCGTCCGTCGACTGGAGACCGTACACGTCACCGCCTGGTTCGGATCCCTCCTTCAGGGCTGCCGTCGGCTTCTTCACGGCCGCTGCAGTGTAGGCCTTGTCACGTGCGATACTCGCTGCAACGAGCTTCGCACCGTCCATTCGGCGAAACGCGAGGAGGTTCCCTTCGTCGTTTGTTACTGCGAGGTTCATCGGAACGCCGAGTTCAGTTGCCTTCGCTTCGGCAGCGTCCAGTATCTCTTTCGATTCGTTTAGCGAAACCGAATGTTGTGTCTGCATTTCAGTAACCGGTGCTCGATCCAGTGACAAGCCATTTTGGATCCATACGTGTATTGCTGGGTCCTCCGAAACGGGACTCACATCGGCGAAGCTATCGATTCCGTTGTCAGTCGTCTCATCGGCCGGTACGATACTCACGAAGAGATATACAGTATTCCTCGAGCAGCCAGAGAATCGACGAGATCTGACACTAACACCGACTCGGACCGCCAGGGTTCATGAACTGTCTCCTATTATGCTGATAGGGTGTCCTACGTCTTGCCGTTGTCCCGGAGTTCGTCGCCGACCGTCTCGCGAGCGTGTTCGAGACTGGACTAGCGGCGATCGGTATCTCTAACCCCGCTACAATGCCGAAGCCAGGATCGTCGTGACGGTGATCGATACTGGCAGTACCACACCGTCCATACATCAGTCAGTAGGACGGTCACAGCTGTTCTATATATCGTATATTGCTATATGATTCGGATGGCGAACGGGGTTCGAAACCAGATTACTCGCTGTTCAAACAGAGCGTATCGACGTTACCGAGACGAACGGTTCGGCACTGCCAGACGACACGTGCGTCCTCGCTGGTGTCTGGGAGCACGAAGACCTCACGGGAACTCATCACTGCGTACGATGGGATCGGCTCGACGCGATAATGATCATGCTTCCGGACCACACGTGCATTCACGAACAGGGATTCCTCGAGGATGACAAACGCTCGCGAGCGACAACGTGGTGCCGTGCGAACTGGTTGCCAGCCTCTCAACGAATAGCAAACGACAGGCCAAAGCGGACGGAACAGCGCCAACCCAATCTCGACCGACTGCTCTGAACACCGGGTCACGAGTCGAGTCCGTTTTCGAGAGCAGCGTTGCAGAGCCGGTCGGGTCCCGTGATCACGCTGGGTACGGTTCGCCACGGTCAGTTTTCGTGATATCCGTCATCGTCGGAAGAACGGTCCCAGCGGACGCAGCCGGATGATAACCGGTACTCGGACGCTGTCTCCGGCACAGTTTGATGGGTAACCGCGAAATGTCGTCCGGGAGCACCGGAACTGTGTGTGCCACCGGTGGTTTGTCCGCCCGTGAGATTACGATCATACACATGTAAATATCGGCCGGCATTCCGATGGAAACACGTCTAAGCGACCGAATTCCATGGACTCAAGACCGAGAAGTGGCGTTCTCGGGCCGTCCGGTAATAGCGGACACAGAGTGGGTAGCGCTATCACGGGGCAGAGAAGCAGATAGAGACGGACGACACTCCCAGCAGTCGGACATGCTCTTCGAGCGCATTACCCGCTCATAGCCGTCCCGGTACTCCCAGCCGTAGACAACATAGTTGTCGAACGGACAGTGTCGGATATCCCCACTCACACCGAACATCGCTTCTCTGGTTCTATAGGTACCTCCGACGAGCGTGATTAGCGGACGACGGACCAGTCGTCTCGAGCAGAGACTAACACCTCACTGTCGGTAGGACGGTGTAGTGTGATGGCGGGTCTCGGTGTGTCCGGGTTCGATGCAGCCGACTTACGGACAACGAGTGACGCGGTTACGACGCCCTGGATAGCAGATGACACAACGGCAATGCCTTTGTACCCCCGTCTACGTACAGTTCGTATGCATCAGCTCGAAGAGAGATCTTCGTCGCAGTCGCGTTCCTCGGTAAAGATCGGCTATATTGGTGGCGGCAGTCACGGATGGGCACACACGCTCATCAACGATCTGCTCCAGTGTGATGATCTCGCAGGGACGGTATCACTCTACGATATCGACTACGAAGCGGCCGAACAGAACGCGAGGCTAGCGAACGGTCTCGCGGACCGGCCGGACGCCAACGGAGCGTGGACATTTGAGGCGCGTCGGAACGTTGACGACGCGCTCGCGGATGCCGACTTCGTCATCTGTTCGATTCAGGATCCGGTCGAAGAGACGTTCGTCCACGACATTGATGTCCCACAGGAGTACGGGATTTACCAGACCGTCGCGGATACGGTGGGCCCCGGCGGCACCCTACGCTCGATGCGAGTGATCCCGCAGTATCGTGAGATCGCGTCGACGGTCCGCGAACAGTGTCCCGACGCGTGGGTGATCAATTACACGAACCCGATGACGGTCTGTACGCGGGCGCTCTACGAGGAGTATCCCGATATCAACGCGATCGGACTCTGCCACGAGGTGTTCGGAACCCAACGGCTGCTGGCCGACGTCGCCGAGACGCACATCGACGAGGCCGAGGACGTTACGGCCAATGAGATCAACATGAACGTAAAGGGGGTCAACCACTTCACGTGGATCGATAACGCGTACTGGCACGGCCACGACGTCTTCCAGTACCTCGATCGCGAACTCGAGGAGCGACAACCGATCCCGGGGTTCGAACCCGGTGAACTGGACGACGAGTCCTACTGGACGAACCACCACCAGATCGCCTTCGATCTGTACGATCGGTTTGGGCTGCTCGGTGCGGCGGGCGACCGACACCTCGCCGAGTTCGTCCCCTGGTATCTCGACATTGACGAGCCAGCGGAGATTCAGCGCTGGGGCGTTCGGCTGACACCCAGTTCCGCCCGCACTGGCGACAGCGAGGGCCCAGCGAAGATGGAACAATATCTGTCCGGCGACGAGGAGTTCGAGTTCACCGAGTCCGGCGAGGAGGTCGTCGATATTATGCGTGCGCTCGGGGGGCTCGACCCGATCAAGACGCACGTCAACTACCCGAATCGGGGGCAGACTCCCGACCTGACGGACGGTGCCGTCGTCGAGACCAACGCCGTCATCACCGGCAGCGGCGTCGCACCGATTACCGCCGGCGAACTCCCGCGTGAGATTCGGTCCATGGTCATGACGACCGTGAACAATCAGGAAACGCTCATCGAAGCCGGCTTCGCCGGCGACCTCGATCTCGCGTTCCAGGCGTTTCTCAACGACCCGCTCGTCACCATCCAGCGCGACGAGGCCCGCGAACTGTTTGCCGAACTCGTCGACCTCGAGCGCGACTACTTACGGAACTACGATCTCGAGGACGCCGACGTCCTCGAGGATTAACGACGGAACAGCTGAGGGACAGCACTGGAGACCATATCAGCTGTTCTCCGTGTTGTCGGAACGCGTTGGCGTCCACTCGTGACGCGGTAAAACCGACTGTCGATCGATATTCGGTCCGAATTTTGTCGCAGAAGACGAGCTACCTTTTTAGTACCAACTGGAACGGTTTACACGCTGATCGCATCGTCCGCGGTTCTCGCTCACGTAGCTCGCTCCGAACCGCGCTACCGTCGTGCGATCGGGTGTGCAGTGACGTTCAGTGGCTACTATAGTTCTCGCCCGACTGATCGAACGGAGACGAGTCCTCGTTTGGGTTGGTTTTATATTCATGAATCCGTTCGGCACAGGTTTTTACTGTAGATATAATAATTATATTCTAGAAATAAGATTTAATAATAGTGTTCCCGATAGACATTGATGCAACTATGCCACTAAATAGCACGAGAAATAGTAACAGAGAAGAGACTGAGCGAGTCGAATCGAGTACTGCGACTCCGGGCGTAACCCGTCGCCGCGCGTTATCGCTCGCAGCCACGGGGCTGGCAGCGGGTGCGATCGGTACTGTGCAGGCGAGCAGCCACGACGCAGAGGTGTGGCAGACTGACGGTACCTGGTACGCCGCAAACGACGGGACGGTATACGAGGGTCCGGACCACATCGATGCGATTCAGGCGGCCGTCGATAGCCTCACCGCCGGTCGCGACTGGAAGGAGACGGTCCTGATCAAAAACTCCGGGTCAGTCGGACCCCACTCGTGGGATGGTGACCTCAAGACGGTCGATTTACCCAGTTATACCGTCATCAATCACAACGGGACGATCTCCGTCGAGGACACCGGCGACGACTTGATCGTGCCGTTTCGCGCACAGAGTGTCGAATCGATCGAGATCCAGAACGTCAATATCGAAGGGAACCCCCGCTACGGCATCTGGATCCAGAGCTGTTCGGATGTCCAGTTGGGCACCATCAGTATGTCGCTGTGGGACACCGAGGACGTCGGGATCGGGATTCGGATCGACGACAGCGACGGCGGCCGGAGCCAGAACGTCACACTCGACTACGCCTCCATCGAGGGATCCCAGCATCACGCGGTCGAGACCTACGGCGTCGACACTGTCGACATCGGCACCGTCGAGACCGTCGACACGGGTGGCTGCGGGCTGCTGTTGAACGACACGGCTCACGCGACGGTCGACCACGTCGACGCCACTCGGGCGGACCAGGGCGGGGGCTATGCCGGCTTCCGGTGTGCGAACGGTGCCGGACCGGATATCACCGTCAATCAGGTTGACGCCGTTGACTGCGGTCGCGGGATCTTCACCGTCTCCGGGAGTGAGGGTATCGAGATCTACAACGTGTCCCTCGATGGCAACGGCGGGAACCTTATCCAAGACTCCCGATATATACTCATCGACGGCGGGACTGTTACGAACACTGGTAGCAGCGGTATCCGCATCGACTCGCGGAACAGCGACGACCACCCGTATACGACAAACGTCACGGTCCGAAACCTCGAGATCACGGGCAACGCCGAATACGGCGTCTACGAGACCGGACCCGACACGGGAGACAACGCGATCGTCGACAATCACTTCTGTGACAACGCCAGCGGTGCGATCGAAACATACGCAGACAGCACGGACGTCAGCGGGAACTCGTACTGCAGCTAGGACGGCCCAACGGTGGGGATCACCAGTGACGGACGATCGAGTTGATCCGAGAATGAGACCGGACTCCGATCGCGAGCACTGGTTCCAGATTCGGATTCAGGCGCGGCCGCGGCCGCAGCCCGAGCCACCACATAGTTGATATGGTAGCGGGATAACGTGTCCGCTATGCACCACGACGGCATCCAGTTTCACAACGTCGGCGATGTGCGATCGATCGAGGGCCGAAATGGGAAGTTACTGCAACGGGTTCCCGAGGCGGTCAGAACCGAACTCAACGACGGCGCGCAGTCGCGGATGCGCCACCCCGCGGGGGTCGAACTCCGGTTCGTCCCCGACGGTCCCACGACGGTGACGCTCTCGACGGTCCCCGGCGGGAGTTCCGAAGAAGGAACCGTCCGGGTCTTCTGGGGACCGATCCAAGGCCCGACCGAGATCGTTATCGATGACGACCCGACGACGATCGAAGTCTCGATCCCGGAGAAGCTGACCGACCTCGAGCCGTCGGCCCGCGAAGACCTCGCGTTCGATCCGCGAGTCTGTCGGATCCAGTTGCCGGGCGAACACCGCTGCGGACCGATGGTCTATCACGGCCTCAAGGGCGACGTCCGTCCGCCCCGTGAGGACGAACTGCCCGACCAGCGCTATCTCGCCTACGGGACTTCGATCACCGAGGGCGAAGCACCGCTGGGCGAGCATCTAACCTACGTGAGTCAGACGGCCCGTCGGCTCGGTGCCGATCCGATCAACCTCGGTTCCTGTGGCACGGCCTACTGCGACGCCGCGATGGCCGACCACATCGCCGAGCGCGACGACTGGGATATCGCGACGCTCTCGATTTCGATAAACATGGTCGGTACCTTCTCCCCGAGGAGTTCCGCGACCGCGCCGAACGGATGATCGACCGGGTCGCGAGCGCCCACCCCGACAAACCGGTCGTCGCCATCACCATCTTCCGCAACTCTCGGGACGTCTGCCAGAGCGCCGATCCCGAGAGGCTGTGCGCGCGGTTCCGCGAGGAACTCCGTGAGATCGTCGCCGAGACGCCTCACGAGAACGTTTCACTCCTCGAGGGGCCCGACCTGCTGCCGACCATCGGCGGACTCACCACTGATTTAGTCCACCCCGGTGACGACGCCATGATCACGATGGGCGAGAACCTCGCTGCCGAACTCGAGCCACTGCTCGAGGACTAACGACGGAGCCGGAACCAGGTCACCGGGTTCGATTTCGACGGTCGATGGGCTCGATGCCGACGGTCCAGTGGCGACTCACTCGAACGGAAGCCGACCGAAGTACGTCGGCGAGTGATAGTCGGGTTCGGGTTTCTCGATGAGGTTCCAGGTCGCCTTCTGAGAGTCAGAGGCGACGCCGCTCCGGTAGAAGTTGCCCCGCCACTCCGTCCCCGCGGTCGGCGCGATTTCACGGCCGGTCAGGGTCGAGAGAACGTCGAAGGGGATCGCGGCGGCGAGCCACCAACCGTCATCGTCGGCGTCGCCGTCCGCCGTCGAGCCGGTAACCGAGGTCCGAATCGAAATCCGCGAGGCGAGGTCGGGCGAAATGAGATCGCGACCGATCCCTCGCTCCTGCCAGCCGGCCTCCTGCCAGGCCAGTTTGAACTGGCCACAGCAGTTCGGCTCGAAGTTGAGGTACAGCGAATCCTCATCGGGAGTCGGATCGGCGAAGAATTCGACGGAACTGTCCTCGAAGGTTGGACCGTTGAGTTCCGTCACCGACGCGGTGATATCGTCGTCTTCGACGAAGAACTGTAGGTATATCGCCTCGTCGTCGTAGAGAACGCGGCCGGTCGTGAGTGGTTTCGGACCGCTCTCGTGCCACGAGAACTCGTCGATGTGAATTGCCGCTGCCTCCTCCCACGGCGCCCCGTCGACGGCATCGCTGAGGGGGACATCGCTTCGTGTACGGGTGATCGTGTACTGTTTCACGCGAGACGTTCGATCCTCGAGTGACAATAACACACCGATCCCGACGCCGAACTGACGGTTGATAACGGCCGATGACGACTGACGACGACCGACGACGACCGATGGCGGCCGCGATTGCGATCGAGCCCGTTCGCCGTCGTCTCGAGCCCGGTCCGTCCCGTCTACTGTGGCGCGTTCACTGCGTCACTCGAGCGCGAACCGGTAGGTCCCCGATTCAACGTCGATTGCGAGTCGTTCGCCGTCCCGAACGGCCGAGACGCCGTCTGGAAGCGTCGCCGATTTCCCGCTGTTCCCGCCGTCCCCATCGTCCCAGACCGGGTTGCCATTGACAGTCGCGACGGCGTCTCGATCGCCCGTCGGGAGCGCGACCGTCGCTGACGTATTCCACGGGATCGTCGCCTCGAGTCGGAATGTCTCACTGCCACCGTCCGCCCGAGTCCCCGCAGGTTCGCCGCCTCGCGTCCACGAGATTTCGACGGTGCCCCGTTCAGTCGGCACCCGGCCTGACGCGGACTCGAGTCCCGCTTCAGGCGGGCGGATTTCGACGTGCTCGCCCGCGACGCCGTCGGAGCGAACGCCCAGAAGCGTCCGAAGAATGCTCACCAACACCGTCGCGCCCATGGCGTGGGACTCGCTGCGATTGCGCCGGTGGTCGTCCGGCAGAGACGAGTCGCGACAGTGCCAAGTCTCCCAGGTGAACGTGCCGCCTTGCTCGAGGATGTTTGCCCAGCCGTCGTCCTCGGCGTTCGTCACCAGTTCGACGATCGCGTCGGGACGGTCCGCGGTCTCGAGCGCCTCGAGCAGCCACGGGACCATCATCGGCCCCATCTCCATGCCACAGTCGGCCACGTACTCGGTGACGGCGTCGACGTGCGCGTCGGGGACGAGGTCGAACGCTAACGGGAGGGCGTTGGCGTGCTGAGAGGTGGAATCGCTCGCGTCGCTCGCGTCACAACCGTCGACGTAGCGGTCGTCCTGTCGGAGGTGCTCGTCGATCGCCGCCTCGAGCGCGTGCTGGCTGTCGCGATAGTGCGCTCGCTCGTGGTCCGGTCGGTCGAGTGCAGCCGCGATGTCGGCCGCCCGCCCGAGTGCGCTCGCACAGAGAACGTTGACCGTCGTTCTGGCGGGCCAGTCCCGATCGTAGCCGTAGCGCATTTCGGGGGGCCAGTCGACGATCCCCTCCTCGTAGGGGCCGCCCTCGCCGCCCGAGAGGGCCGTGACAAGTCCGGTATCGGCGTCGACGTGGCGCTCAACGTAAGCCGCGACCGCCTGGACGACCGGGTAAGCGAGATCGAGCGTTCGCCGATCGCTGGACGTGCGGTAGTATCGCCAGACCCATTCGGGAAACGACGCGGTGAAATCGGGGATATCGCGTTTTCCGTCTCCGTTCGGGTAGACGGCGTTCAGACGCCCTTCACCCGTCCAATACCGGTAGTGGGATCTGACAAACTCCTCGATCGCCGTCCGGCTCAGCGTCCGTTCCGCGAAGGCCCGGGTCGTCGTCTGAGAGACATTAAAGCCGTCCAGCAGGAACTGCCCTTTCTCGCGAGTGGGCGTGTCGACAAACCGTTCCTGACAGCCGTACAGCGCGGAATGGCGGGCGAGTTCAAAGACCGCGTCGACCGTTTCATTCGCGGACTCGAACGTCGCCGCCGTCTCGTCGGGGACGTCGTTTCGCGTCGCCAGCAGTCGCACCTGCTCGGGCTCGAGTCGCTCGCCCGGGTCGTCGATCTGCAGGTACCGGACGCCGAGGTAGTTGAACGGCCGGAACCGTCCCTCGCCGTCGGACTGGACGTACTCGTAGCTCATGTCGGTCCACTGGGTACCCTCGGTGGCCGAAACCGTCCCGTCGTCCTCAAGCAGATAGCCCGCCCTGAGTTCGACTCGATGACCGGCCGTTCCGTCCTCGAAGCGCACTTCGGGAAGCCCGGCGTAGACGCGGCCGAAATCGACGACGTACGAGCCGGAGTCGAGGCGCTCAATCGAGGCCGGTTCGACCGGTGACTGGACGACCTCGCACTCCCGTGCGACGAGGCGCTTCCACGGGTCCGTGGGATGGGTGCCGACGACGTCTGCGGGCTCCCATCCTCCCGTATCGAACCCTGGTTCGTCCCAGCCGAGCGGGACCCGGCGACCGTCGATGATCTCGACCGGCTCGGCGATCTCGTCGTTTCGCTGCGGTGCGTCCTCCCGCCACTCGGCCTCGCGGACGCGCCACGATCCGTCGGTGACGACGGTGCGCTCGGAACCGTCGGCGAACGTCACCTCGAGTCGGCAAATGAACCCCGGTTCGACGGCGGGTCGTCCCTGTCCGGCGCCGTTCCAGTTGCACAGCGCGCCGATCGCGTTCTCGCCCGTCTCGAGGTTGTCGGTGAGGTCGACCGTCTCGTAGTACTGGAAGTCCGGATAGGAAAACGACTGGCCGCGATCGACCGTGCGGCCGTTGACCGAAAGTTCGTACTGGTGGCTGGCAGAGACGTACGCTCGTGCCCGATCGATCTCCCCTTCGACAGTGAGTTCGCGGCGCAAATAGGTGAACTGGTCGCGCTCGAACGTGCCGTCTTCGGGACGGCGTATCCAGGACGCCGCCCAGTCATCAGGATCGAGGAGTCCCATCTCCCACCGGGCCGGTTCGCTCCACTCGCTCGGTTCGTCGGCCTCGTCCCATACTCGAACTGTCCAGTAGTACGCAGTTCCGGACTCGAGGGGATCGCCGTCGTACGTCACTGCCGGACGGTCCGACGATCGCTTTCCGGTGTCCCAGAGGTTCCCCTCGCCAGCCGAGAGCCGGTCCGGCGTCGATGCGACGAGCACTCTGAACGCGGTTTGTCGCGCGCCGCGGCGGTCGGCGTCGACCCGCCAGCGCAGGTCGGGCGTCGGCTCGTCGATTCCGATCGGATTTGAGGCGTACTCGGTTCGAAGGTCTACCGGCTGGTTCCGTGACATCGTCGTTTCCGTCTGTCACCCCTCTCGGAAACCCTAAAAGAATACCGGCGCGGACGCGCCAATCATCGATACCCGGGATCGTCCGTCAGCTCTCGTGACAGTGATTGTATCCACAATAAATACTTATGATAGGCAACTGTTCACACCGGTGTGGTACGAGATATCGAACCGCAGGGAAGTGGCAACGCGAGCGAACGCGACGTCGGTCCAACGTTCGACCGACGGACGATCCTCGGTCTGTTGGGTGCCGGCGGCCTCGCCGCGACGTACGGAAGCGGTGCGGCGCGGGCCGACGGTGGCCAACCCGCTCAGCAAAAGGGGGATTCGGGCCCGACGCGCAAGTGGAATCAGGACATCGACGCACAGGAACACGACCTCTCGAATCTGGGTTCGCTCGAGGTCGATCACGTCTATACGGCGGCGCGGAACGCGGACGTGATCGTCTGGAAGGACGATGACGGCGTCTTCCACGCCGACGGCGCAGACGGCCACGTCGCGAGCGGTGAGGACGTAATCGAGGTCACCCAGGCAGCAGTCGACAGCCTGACCGACAGCCGCGACTGGAAGGAGCGGGTTGCAGTGGTCTCGCCGAGTACCGTCGGACCGGTCGACGGAAGCGGCGACGTGCCGACCTACGAGGGGTCGAACGACATCAAAGGGATCGAACTGCCCAGTTACACCGTACTGGACGTCCCTGCGACGATGCGCGTCGAAGACGAGGGCGATCAGGCGCTCGTCGTCCCGGTCGAGGCCCACGACGTCGAACACGTTGAAATCCCGAACTTACGGGTGGTCGGCAACCCCCGGTTCGGGTTGTTCCTCCGGAGCGTCCGGAACCTCCGACTCAGGAATGTGAGCGTCGAGATGACCGGCGAGAGCCCCCGCGGCGGCATCGGCGTCCGCATCGACGGCTTCGCCCACGGCCGCGGCGAGGACACCGTTCGCTGTACGGATATTCAGATCGACTCGGTGTACGTCGAGAACTCGGGCGGCCACGCATTCGAAACGTACGCGGTCGACCGAATCCAGGTCGGACAGGTCATCGCGAACGGCGTCGAGTCGGGCTGTGGCGTCCTGCTCAACGAGACTACCGACGCGACGGTCGGCTCGGTCGTCGGGAAAGAGATCGATCCCGGCGGCGGCTACGCCGGTTTCCGCGTCGCCAACGGGACGCACGACGTCACCTGCGATCAGGTAGTCGTCCGGGGCGGTGCCCGCGGTATCTTCGGCGTTTCGGGATCACATAACATCACCATCGGCGAGGTGAACATCTCCGAGATGCTCGGCGGCGTCTTCATCGAGGACAACCAGAACTTCACCATCGAGGGCGGCGTCGTCAAGAACTGCGATTGGGAGGCCGTGCGCATCCACTCGCGGTCTGACTTCCAGCACGATCCAACGAACGGCGTCACGATCGCGAACCTCCGCACCTACGACGATCGACCGGCGGACGAGCGCGAGCAGAGTTACGGCATCTACGTCTCCGGCGGACAGACCTCGAACGTCCGGATCATCGACTGCGACGTGCGCGGCGGCGGTACCGACCAGAACATCCGCGTCGACGCCGACGACACCGTTCTCCAGAACAACCACGGCGGCGGCCTCGCGAAGGGTACTGCCTCCCTCGAGTCCGGCACAGACCCCGCCGCGACCGTCGAGGGCGTCAGCCCGTTCGGCTACCAGCAACCGTCGCTCCGGGCCGATCCCGTCGAAGCGGCGGGCGTGACGTTCGCCTACGATCACTATTTCCTCTGGAACGCTGACACGGAGGCGTGGGATCTCCACTTCGAGTGGAAGCGCGACCCCGGCCAGGACGTGGACGTCCAGTACGTCGTCGACAATCCGCGAGCGAACCTCGGGACTCACGAGTCGATGGACGACGGGGGAGAGTTGACGGAACTCGAGGCGGGGACCTACCGGCTCACCTCGGCGCTCAACGACGACGACATCGTGATGAGCGTCGACGGCGACCTCGCCGACAGCGCAAACGTCTACAACGACACCTGGGGCGAGGCGAACGGCCAGGTGTGGGACGTCACGGAACTCGAGGACGGCGTCTTCCGCATCAGTCCGACCGACGCCGACGGGCTCGCGCTCGAGACGGCCGACGGCGGGACCGATACCGGCACGAACCTCGAACTCGGCGCGTGGGAGGAGGCCGACCACCAGAAGTTCGAGGCTAACCCGGTCGCGCCGGACCGCTACTCGCTCGAGCCGACTCACGCGGACGACCTCGCGGTCGACGTCTGGGAGACGGATCCCGATCCGGGCGCCGATCTGCGCCACTGGAACGTAACGAACGGGAGCAACCAGCTCTGGTCGTTCCAGGACCCCCAAGACGGATAGCTGCGGTCCGTTTCGGCTCGAAAACGTTCCTCCGTTCGATTCGATCAGCGGCCGACTGTGAGACGGCGAGACTTTGTAGCAATCCAAATCTTGATACTCGTCCACAGAGTAGGTCGATTCGCGCACCGAAACGTGCGCTACAAACGGAATAGCCTCTGGCAAGTCTATTCACAGACATCTCCCTCTGTGGAGTATCACCCACCAGAGGGAGAGATTTCGAGACGACCGAGACGATCGGACCGCTGTGTCCGCGAGTGAACGGTGTACGGCGCGAAGCGGTCGAGAATCCCAGCGCGATGCTCGAGCCCAGCGGAACTGCTTCGTACTTCTGAGGACGCCGCGGGAAGGCAAATAGCCTGGAATAGTGATCCCGCGAACCATTCGAATAGTGCGAGACCTCCGGTGATAGTCGCCCCTCACTCGTACTGCCGGCCGGACCGGTTCCCGTCGACTGTTCGCGGCGAGAAACCGCTTTCAGGCGACAGGGCTGTTAGCTCTCTCTCCCGTCGAACGTTGGTAGGTCACCGAGATCGTCGGGTATCTCGACGACATAAACGTCGCTGCCGGTGCCGCCCCGGCTGCTGTCGAAGACGACGTAGTTCCCGTCCGGACTCAGCCTCGAGTGGGGGTGAACGTCGCCGTCACCGCTCCAACCGTGGGACGCCAGTTTTCGCGGCATTCGGTACTCGTCGGCGCCGTCGTCCCACTCCCAGAGCAGGTCGAAGGGAGCCCCGCGGTACGTGCCGTCCCCGACGGCCAGGTCGCGGGTATTGCTGTGGAAGTGTGTGTAGATGTCCGGCGCCGGCCACTCGCGCCGCTCCGTGCCGTCATACCGAACGTGGCCGAAGAACGGGTCCGGGTCGTCGCGGCTGCCCCGCCAGCCGTGGTAGCCGATCGTCTCGCCGTCGGCGAGCCAGTACTCGTGGCCGACGGCCTCGTCTTCGTCGGTCCGCCGGACGAGCCACGTCTCGTCCGTCTCGAGGTTCAGCGCCCGGATCCGGTCGACGTCCTCCCAGGTTCCCTCCTCGCAGTACGTGACGAGTTCGGGCCGGGTCGGCGACGCGTTGACGTGATTGAGCCACCGATCCTCCTCGACGTGGACCGTCGGCTCGTCGCCGGAGAGCGGAACCGAGATTACCTTTGAGTGGGGGCCAGCGTCCATTCGGTCAGCGATCCACTGCTCGCGGTCGTCCGACCGCCCCTCGATGTCGAGCACCTCCGAGAGAGCCACGACGGCCCGCGCTCCGTCGGCCGTCCCCGCGGCGATGCTCCCTGTGTAACCGTCGGGGCGTTCGTACAGCGGCGTCACCTCGAGGGACTCGAGATCGAGCACGACGAGCCGGTCATCGCACCAGAACAGCGCCGTCGGTTCGGTCGCGACGCGGGTGACGCCGCCGATCTCGGCCGGAAGGTCGGTCAGCTGCGTTATCCCGCCGGACTCGAGCGCGATTGAGTAGAGTTGCTGCGTCCCGTCGCGGTCCGAGCGAACGAGCAGCTGGCGGCCGTCGTCGTACCACCCCGGTTCGGTGAAGTACAGGTGTCGGCTATCGGCACCGGGATCGCTCGTCAACCGCGTGACTTGTGCGCCGGTCTCCGGATCGGTGAATCGTTCGCGCTCCGGTGGTAACGTCCGGCCGGCGTTTGGCCCTTGTCGTAACTCGTCTCCCATCTGGCTCGAGAAACGCCGTCAACACGCAAAAAGATACGCGACGGTGCGGTCGACTCGAGTCCGGCTACTCGGTCCCGCCAGTCCCCGAAATCTCGCCGGGTCGGCACTCGAGGATGCGGTCGCCATCGGCCGTCTCGATCGCGATGCGGTCGTCGCCGTCGGCCGTCACGAGTTCCGGCGTCCGATCGAAATCGACCGGTCCCTCGGGCGTCGCTCGGACGGCAGTGACCAGCCAGTGTTCACCGGCGTCGTATCGGTTCCGGAGCGTCGGGACGACCGTGCGCGGGTGCATGAGATTCGTATTCGGTTCCTCCGGGACGATCTCCGGCCGTCGATCGCCGCGCAGGTCGGTGATGAGACTCGTCCCGTTCGGATACGCGGCGCGGGCGGTCGCTCCCTCGGTCTCGTGGGAGAACCGCGTCGGGTCGTCGTCGCCCGTCCGATCGAGCGCGAATCCGCCCTCCTCGCTGTGAAGGGGTCGCGACGTCTCGAGGCGGTGGACCCGGACGTGCCAGGGAAGCGCCGGCGCCAGCCAGGTTTCGACGCGCACGTCGTCCCACGGGGTCCACAGCGATTTGAGGGTCGTCCCGTCGGCTTCGGTCGCGGTGACCGACTCGGGGGCGGGGGCCTTGTACTGGTCGCCGTCCGGGCTGAGCGCGAGCGAGCTATCGTGTCCCGCCTCCCCGAGGCCCGCGTTCTGCCCGGCCATAGAGAACCCGAAGGTCGCGGAGTAGGCGAACTTCCCGTACTTCTCCGGCCCGTAGATGCTGTCCTGGGCGAGCGAGAGCGCGAACAGGTGCTCGTCGTCCCGGCAGATGACCTTCCTGGGCTCAGACTGGACGACTGTCTCGGGTCGGTCGGGAAGCGGCTCCTCGTCGGCCTGCCAGAACGGGTGCGTCGGCTCGAGCGCGAGCGGCAGGAACGCCTTCGTCGCCCAGTACGGCGAGTTCGGCGAGTTGTACACCTCCGACGTCTTCAGCGTCGGATACCGGTATCCGACCGACAGCAGGCCGCCGTCCGTGAAGATCGGCTGGTTCAGCCACCAGCGGACGTTCCGCGCCCAGAGCCCTCTGATGACGCCCCACGGGAGCGGGTTCAGGTCCGCGAACGCGAGCGCGCCCCAGAACCCGGCCTGCGCGAAGCGGTAGGTGAGGCTCCGTCCGTAGGGGAGCGCGCGTCCCTCGTCGTCGAACCAGTGGACGTGACTGGTCGCGAACTCGGCGGCCCGCTCGCGAAACCGACCGGCCCGCTCCGGATCCTCGTCGCCGCAGACGGCGGCGTAGACGAGCCCGTAGAAGTGCATCGCCCACGGAAGGTAATAATCGATCGGGCTCCCATCCCCCGCCGGGCCGTCGGTGTACCAGCCGTCTCCCTGATAGAAAGACTCGAGGCGATCGAGCGACGCCTGTGTGCGCTTCCAGTCGTGGGTCGCACCAACCGATCGGAGGCCCATATTGACCATGACCCGGAAGAACAGCCAGTTGCAATCGTGGAGTTCGGCGTCATTGATCTGGTTCAGCCATCGGACGAGCCGTTCCCGCTCCGGTTCGGAGAGTGGGTCCCAGATGCGTTCGGGAGTCAGCGCGAGTCCAAGACCGATCGCGGCCATCTCGACGTGTTTCTGGGAGCCGTCGCCCGCCTCGCCCCAGTACTCGTCGTGAGCCGGGTCCGTGCCGTTGACGAGTCCGCGTCGAACGAGGTCCCACCGATCGGACGTCGAGTGGACGCTCAGCGGAACGAGACCCCACAGCGGTCTCGCGAACCCCTCGAGTTCGGCGGCGACGGCGGGAAAGTGAGCACCGGCCGCCGTCGGCCGCACTCGCGCGCCGCCAGGGCTGGCGTGATCGTACAACGGGTCGACGAGCCCCTCGACGGCTCGTTGGAAATCGGTTCGTGTCCGAAGCGGATTCTCTGCGATCGGATTCATACTCGATAATACTGTACTAATGGGAAAACGTTTGCTCCGATCGGGTCCCCACCTTCTGAGCCATCGATCGCCTGCGCCCGAGGATTAATGATAATTCGTCGGAGACTACCGGTCGATGACTCGAGACTGGGCCGACCCGGAGACGGTCGGTCGAAATCGGATCGATCCGCACGCGCATTGCCTCCCATACGCGGCGACGAGGAACGCAACCGCTGGGAATCGAGGGGCGTCGCCCTGGATTGCGACACTGAACGGGGAGTGGCGATTTCAGCTGTCGGAGACGCCGGCCGCCGCGCCCGAGACGGTCCACGATCCAGCGGCCGACGTGAGCGACTGGGACCGTATCGAGGTGCCCCAGCACTGGCAGACGACTGGCTACGGGGCACCCCACTACACGAACGTGGTCTATCCGTTTCCCCTCGATCCACCCCACGTCCCCACTGAGAATCCGACGGCATCGTATCATCGCTCCGTCTACGTTCCTGACGACTGGGACGATCGGCAGATCCGACTCCGATTCGGCGGCGTCGACTCCGCGTTCCATCTCTGGGTCAACGGCGAGGAAGTCGGGTACAGCGAGGGGAGTCGGCTCCCGTCGGAATTCGACGTGACCGACTACGTCTCAGCGGGCGAGAACACGCTCGCCGTCCGTGTGTACAAGTGGTCAACCGGGAGCTATCTCGAGGACCAGGATATGTGGTGGCTCAGCGGGATCTTCCGCGACGTCACCCTCTACGCGAAGCCGACGGTACAGGTTGCCGACGTCGACGTCCGGACCGAACTCGACGAGCAATACGAGGACGCCATCCTGCGGGCGTCCGTTGACGTGCGCAACGTGGGCGACGACGGCGGGACGGCCCGGATCGAACCGGCACTGCGCGACGAGGACGGCACGCCGGTCTCGACAATTCTCGAGGCCCGGTCCGTCACGCTCGAGGCCGGCGAGGCGACGACCCTCGAGTTCGTGACGACCGTCGAGGAGCCACGCACGTGGACCGCCGAGACGCCCCACTGCTACGATTTCGTGCTTAGCGTCTCCCACGGACAGGGCGACGACGAAACGGTCGTCACGCAGACGGTCGGCTTCCGAGAGATCGAGCTCGTCGACGGGCAGTTGCTGGTCAACGGCCGGCCGGTGACGATCCGCGGCGTCAACCGCCACGACTTCCACCCTGACCGCGGCCGCGCCGTCCCGCTCGAGACGATGCGGGAAGACGTCGAACTGATGAAACGGCATAACATCAACGCGGTTCGGACTGCCCACTACCCGAACGATCCGCGATTCTACGAACTCTGTAACGAGTACGGACTCTACGTGCTCGATGAGACCGACCTCGAGTGCCACGGAATGGTCCACGCGGAGACGACGGACCACATAAGCGACGACCCCCGCTGGGAAGCCGCATACGTCGACCGGATGGTTCGGATGGTCGAACGCGACAAGAACCATCCCAGCGTCATCGTCTGGTCGCTCGGTAACGAGTCAGGTCTGGGGGCACACCACGAGCGAATGGCCGCGGCGACTCGCGAGCGCGACCCGACGCGGCCGATCCACTACGAGCCGGACACCGACCAGACGGTCTCAGACATCATCGGGCCGATGTATCCGCCGTTCGAGCAACTCGAGGAGTGGGCCATGGACGACCTCGAGCATCCGGTCATTCTCTGTGAGTACGCCCACGCGATGGGGAACGGGCCGGGGAATCTCCGGGAGTTCTGGGACCTCTTTTACGAGCACGACGGGCTGCAGGGCGGCTTCGTTTGGGACTGGATCGATCAGGGACTCCGGCGGACGGCCGACGACGGGACGGAGTGGTTCGCCTACGGCGGCGACTTCGGCGACGAGCCCAACGACGCGAACTTCAACATCAACGGGCTCGTCTTCCCCGATCGGAAGCCGTCGCCCGGGCTCACCGAGTACAAGAAGGTCATCGAACCGGTCGTCTTAGGCGAGGCGGCGCTCGAGCGCGGGGAACTCACCGTCGAGAACCGGTACGATTTCCGGTCGCTCGAGCACCTTCGCGCCTCCTGGCGCGTGCTGTCCGACGGCCGTGTCGTCCAGAGCGGGCGGCTGCCGCTGCCGTCCGTCGACGCCGGTGAGTCCGCAACGACCGCGATTCCCGTCGACGCGGACGGCCTCGACACGGACGGACTCGACGCGGACGCCGAGCACGTACTCACCGTTGACGTCTCGCTCGCCCGCGAGACGGCGTGGGCGCCGGAGGGACACACGGTCGCGACCGGCGAGTTCGAGCTTCCGGAAGGTGGATCCTGGGCCGGCTCCGCTTCGCGGCCGACGACCGGCGTCGCCGCGCCGCTGACGTGTGACGCGGCCGAGGAGGAGATCCGCGTTTCGAACGGGCAGTTCGAACTGGTCTTTGATCGCACGTTCGGCGTGATCGACTCGCTCACGTACCGAAACCGGTCGCTGCTGGAGAGCGGCCCCTCGGTCGGGATCTGGCGCGCACCGACGGACAACGATGGGGGGCTCCCGCTCTCGCGGACGCTCCTTTCGCAATTCACCGAACGCTACGAGAACGAGGAGCACATTCAGGCAGGGGACCTTGCAACCGTCGGATTCGAACAGCTCTGGCGGGAGCACGGGCTCGATCGGCTGCAGTTCCGTACCGATGACGTCACGTGTGTCCGGGAAGAGGGAGATGCCGACCGCGTCACGATCACCGTCGACGGCCGCCTCGCGCCGCCGGTATACGACCACGGGTTCGCAGTCGAGCAAACGTACACGATCGAGAACACCGGTGCGATAACCGTCGACACCACGCTCGAGCCCGAGGGGGACCTGTCGGTGCTACCCTCGCTCCCCGGGTTGGACTCGATCTCACGCTCGCGGACGACCTCGACCAGATCACGTGGTACGGACGCGGACCTGGAGAGTCGTACGTCGACAGCAAGGAAGCCGCCCTGCTCGGCCGGTACAGCCGATCGGTCGCTGCGCTCCAGACGCCCTACGTCGCCCCACAGGAGAGCGGGAACCGAACGGACACCCGCTGGGTGACGTTCACCGACCAGCGCGGGATCGGCCTCTTCGTCACCGGCGAGACACCGTTCGATTTCGGCGCACACCGCTTCAGCACTACCGATCTCGACGATGCCGATCACGATCACGAGCTGCCGAATCGGGATGGCGTCCGGGTTTCGCTCGACGACGAACACTGTGGGCTCGGGACCGGAAGCTGTGGGCCGCCGACGCTCGAGCAGTACCGTATCGAGCCGCGGCCGACCTCGTTCCGTCTCGAGCTACACCCGTTTACTGCAGACGGAGTCGGGACGACCGATCGGTACTGACGAGCGACGAGCCGTGTGGTTCGGTGCCTATCGGTTTCGGTGTAAGGAACAACGGTGTGGATCGCTGCCCACCTGATGGAACGGTGGTTTTATGCCTCGATGTGACGCACTGTGCGTCAACATGTCACGCACGCCGACCACGCTGGAAGCAGCGACTGCGGATCACGGGCTTCCGGATCGCTACACTGAACGGTCGACAGTCGACCGAGCGGAGTTGAATGAGGCGTTGTCGGCCGCTATCAATCGTATCGACGATTCCCTCGAGGAGTTCTACGATCGGTTTCCGAGCCCCTCGAGCCAGGGACTCACCTACACGGCGACGGACAACATAGACGGGTGGACCGCATCCTTCTGGACGGGGTTGTGCTGGCTCGCGTACGAGGTCACCGGGGAACGACGCTTTCGGGATGCCGCCGAGACCCAGCTAGAAACGTTCCAGCGGCGGTTAGCAAACGGCGATGTCGGCACCCACGACCTCGGCTTTCTCTATACGCTGTCAGCGGTCGCCGGTCACCGCCTCATCGGAAACGAACGGTACCGATCGATGGCGCTCTCAGCCGCGGATCTCCTCGTCGATCGGTTTCTGGAAGCGCCCGGGCTCATTCAGGCTTGGGGCGACCACGAGGCTACCGACGACTCTTGGGAACTGGGTCGAATGATCGTCGACACCATGATGAATCTCCCGCTGTTGTTCTGGGCGAGCGAGGAAACGGGAGAGTCGCGGTACGCCGCGATTGCGGAGACGCACGCTCGGACGAACGCCCAGCACATCGTCCGGCCCGATGGGTCGACCTACCACACGTTCAAGTGTGACGTCGAGAGCGGGACGCCGATCGGCGGTGAAACGGCCCAGGGGTACGACGCGGACTCCTGTTGGTCGCGGGGACAGACCTGGGCGATATACGGGTACGCGATCGCGGCCGATTACGCCGACGAGGGAGCGTACGCACAGCTCTCGGCAAAGCTCGCTAATTACTATCTCTCGCACCTCGAGGACGACAGCGTCCCCCGGTGGGACTTCGACGCGCCAGCCGAGCGAGATATCCGCGATACCTCGGCCGCTGCGATCGCAGCCTGCGGCCTCGATGAACTCGCCCGACAACTGCCGCTCGCGGACGACCGCGTTCGCGGCTACCGGAACGCTGCCTGCACGACACTCGGTAGTCTCGCGGAGAACTATTCGACGGCGGGGCTGGATTCGAACGGGCTGCTCACAGATGGGGCCTACGACACGTCGGACGGCGACTACGATGAGTGTTGCATCTGGGGCGATTACTTCTACGTCGAGGGGCTCGTCCGAGCGACCGAGCACTGGTCCCGATACTGGTGAGTTCGTCCGGCCATCCGCGGACCCATCGAGGTCGACCGTAGTGGTTGTCGTGAGATTTCCCCTTCGCAGAAAGAGAGAGAGACCAGCTCTCAGCGGATGATACGGACAATACACTTATTTGGGTGACTAATCAAAACGATGGCATGGACAACGCACTTGTTGTCATTGACGACACTGATACGCATCGGACGTTGCTCGAGGAAGCCGGGAAGCTATCCCACGATACCGGCGCAAAACTGACCGTGCTCGCGTGGATAACGCCGGACCAGGTTGACGAGACGGCGGCGAGCCTAGAAGTGATCGAACAGGTCGAGGGAACGTCGTACGGCGAACCCGATTCGAACTCTGCAGCACAGCAGTTCGCACAACAGTTTGCGGATGACGTCTTCGAGTCGGTCGACGATTCGATCGACTTCACTCCCGAGGGAATCGTCGTCGAGGACGACGAACGCGCCGACGAGATTATTGCCGCTGCGGAGCGCCTCGAGTGTGACCACATCTTCATCGTCGGCCGACGGCGGTCGCCGACCGGGAAGGCGCTGTTCGGCGACGTCGCTCAGCGCATCCTGCTCAACTTCGACGGCACCGTGACGCTCAAAATGGACTGAACCAAGTGACGTCGAACTCGTCGGCGTCCACTCCCGTCAACGCCAGTTCAACACTGTGGCCATCGCCTCGTCGGCATCGCCGATCGGCGAGAACTCGCAGCCGACGTAGCCGTTGTAGTCCGTCTCATCGATCGCCGCGAAGATGCTCTCGTAGTCGAGTTCACCGGTACCGGGCTCGTGTCGTCCGGGAACGGCAGCCACGTGGACGTGGCCGATACGGTCGATATTCGCCGTAATGTTTCGGATGACGTCGCCCTCAGTGATTTGCTGGTGATAGACGTCGTACAGCAACCGGACGTTCGGCGAATCGACCTCGTCGATAATCTCGTACCCCTCCTCGGACGTCTCGAGGTAGTAATCGGGGTGATCGACCGCCGTATTCAGCGGCTCCAAAACGATCGTCACGTTCGCTGCTTCGGCGTCGGGCGCGACCCGCGAAAGGACATCGACGATGGCGTCGTGCTGGGTCGCCCGATCCACCCCCTCCTGATCCGGACCGGTTGTCGCGATGAGCGATGGAATACCGAGGTCGGCCGCCGTTTCGATCGACTCACGGATGGTCTCGACGGCGGCGTCAGCCGCGTCGGAATCGGTAAGCGTACCACCCGCGACGCAGCCGATAATCGGGATCTCTGCATCCGCCGCGGCGCTCTCGATCCGCTCGAGATCCTTCTCGCGCCAGTCCCAAAATTCGACCGCGTCGGCCCCGGCCTCAGCGGCCCGCGAGATCCGCTCGTGAAACGG
Organism: Natrinema sp. SYSU A 869; assembly: GCF_019879105.1. Lineage (NCBI taxonomy): Archaea > Methanobacteriati > Methanobacteriota > Halobacteria > Halobacteriales > Natrialbaceae > Natrinema > Natrinema sp. SYSU A 869. Next base: position 847,402 of record NZ_CP082247.1, read on the forward strand.
CTCGTCGTCGTATACCATCTCCACGCAGACGGAGATTTCGGCATTCACTCGTCCTCCGTCATCGGGGCGAGAGACAGGTCTCCGGAGTCGACCATCGCTTCGAGCGGGTTATCGTCGATAGTCAGCGGGAGATCGACCCGGCCGCGTCGGCGAGCGGACTCCCACGTGGCGAAGATCAACTCGGTCGCGTTCAGTGCGTTCGCCGCGCCGAGTTCCGGTTCCTCGTCCATCTCGAGGCAGCGAACGTTGTCGGCGATCGCGCGGTCGATGAACTCCCAACTGTGCAGGCCGTCCTCGGTCTCGATCGGCTCCCACTCCTCGTCGCCGGCACGGCGGATTCGGAGCGTCGGGAGATCCTCGTCGCCCTCACCGGATGGGCCGAGTTCAATCGTGCCGTGAGTACCGATCAGCCGATTGTGACAGCCGACAGCGCTCGTCGGACCGTCATCGTCGGCGCTGTCGCTCGTCCCGAGACCACTGACACCGTTCTCGTACTCCCAGAGAACGACAGCCTGATTCTCGTTGTGCGCACCGAAGAGGATGTTCTCCTCACTGTATTCGATCTGGCCCAGCGCCCAGTCGGCAGCGACCTCGTCATTGAAGTAGTTACAGAGGTCGAAGGAGTGCGATCCGTAATCGAAGATGCCGACCGGTGCAGCGAACTCGATCCGCTCGAGATCGCCGATTTCACCGTCGTCGAGCAACTCCTTTGCCGTCCTGACCGCGTCACTGAACCGCCGCTGGTGGTTGAACGTCAACTGGACGCCGTGGCGGTTCGCTTCCTGTACCATCATGCGTGCCCCACCGTAGCTGTCGGCCATCGGCTTCTCGCAGTGGATCGCCTCGACGACTCCCGACCGGATACAGTCGATCGCGATCGTGTCGTGGGCCGCCGGTGGGACACACAGCGAGACGATGTCAGGTTCGACCGTCTCGAGCAGTTCGTCGTACTCCTCGAAGACGTTTCGGCGGCGATCTCGAACTCGTCGGCGAACGCCGCGGCGTTCTCGGGAACGATATCCGCACACGCGACGAGATCGCATTCGGGGTGGTTCTCGTAGGCTGTGGCGTGGTGATACGCCATCGCGTACCCATCTCGGTTGGGACTGTCCGGTTCCGCGCCGGTACCGATCACGGCAACTCGGTGAGACATACGGTTCGGTTCCAGTGAGTGAAATATAATAGTTGTCACTGTTAAACCGTACCGGGTCGGTACTGTTGGGAAATAATTCGCGAACGGCCGGCCATGGTCTTTTTCTCTGCTCGGGACAAATAGCCGAATTGATGGGTATGATAACCGACAGACCGTCAGACGGCGGCGTCCCGATCGTATACAAGGATGCAGTCGCTGAGGTCTACGTCGATGAGGGCGATCATGAGGTCGCAAAGATTGCAGCGACCAACCTCGGTGACGACATCGAGCGCGTCACCGGATGCCGCCCCGCGGTCACCGGGTCACTCGACGATCTCGCTTCGTCCGCCGTGATCGTCGGGACAATTGGTCGCTCCGAGGGCGTCGAGAGGTGCCTCCAAGCGAGCGACGTCGACGTCGCGACGCTGACGGACGAACGGGAGAGTTTCGTCATCGAGACGATTGAAGAACCGCTTCCCGGCCTCGAGTCGTGCGTGCTGATCGCCGGGAGTGATCGCCGCGGGACGGCCTACGGCGCGTACGAACTGTCGAAGCGGATCGGCGTTTCGCCGTGGTACTGGTGGGCTGATGTGCCACCCGAGAGGCGCAACGCAGTCGTCGTCGAGTCGGGAACGTACAGGTTCGGTCCCCCTCGGTGACCTATCGGGGGATCTTTCTCAACGACGAGGACTTCGGGTTGCGGCCATGGGCGGCGGAGACGTTCGCTCCAGAGGAGGCCGACGATCGGCCCGGGATCGGGCCGACAACGTACGCCCGGATTTTCGAACTGCTGTTGCGTCTCAAGGCGAACACCGTCTGGCCGGCGATGCATCCCGATACGAAGGCGTTCTATCGGTATCCCGAGAATTCAGCCGTTGCCGACGAGTACGCGATCATCGTGGGGACGTCGCACTGCGAACCGATGCACAGGAACAACGTCGATGAGTGGGACGACTCCCGCGGCGAGTGGAACTACGCGACCAACCGCGAGCAGATACTGACGTACTGGCGATCGCGTGTCGAAGCCGTCGCGGACGGCGAGAACGTCTTTACCTTGGGGATGCGCGGCATCCATGACTCCGGAATGCCCGGCGAGGAAACTCGAGCGGAGACGGTCGAGTTGCTCCAGCAGGTGATCGACGATCAGCGGCGAGTGCTGGACGAAGTCCACGACCGGCCAGTCGAGGAGATCCCGCAAGTGTTCTGCCCGTACAAGGAAGTCCTCGACGTGTATCGCGGGGGACTTGACGTTCCTGAGGACGTCTGCCTGATGTGGCCGGACGACAACCACGGCTACGTCCGGGAACTACCGCTCGACGCCGAGCGCAAGCGCGAGGGCGGCTCGGGGGTGTACTATCACCTCTCCTACTGGGGCCGTCCTCACGATTATCTCTGGTTGTCCAGCGTGCCTCCGGGCCTCATTCGATCCGAACTGACGAAAGCGTACGACGCCGGCGCTCGCGACTACTGGGTCGTGAACGTCGGCGATATCAAACCGACCGAGGCGGAGTTGGAGTTCGCTCTCGATCTCGCGTGGGACGTCGAGGCAACCCGATCCGTCTCGAGCGACGAGTGGCTGCGGGACTGGGCCGCCCGCGAGTTCGGCGAGACCCATGCCGACGATATCGCCGGGATTCTCGCCGAGTATTATCGGCTGTCGCTAGCCCGAAAGCCCGAACACATGGGCTGGTCGACAGTGTATCCGGACACGCATCCGGACGAGCCGGCGTTCAGTTTCGTCCACAAGGGTGACGAAGCGCGCCGGCGAGTCGAAGCGTTCGAACGCCTCGTCGAGCGGGCGGAGTCGGTCAATGAGGACCTCCCCCCGGAGCGACGGCCGAGTTTCTATCAGCTGGTGCTGTACCAGGTGCGTTGCGCTGCAGCGATGTCGAAAAAGTACCTCCATGCGGCCCGAAGCCGACTGTACGCTGGACAGGGCCGCACGAGCGCAAATCACTATGCCGAACTGGCCAAGCGCGCTCACCGGTGTATCGAAGCCGAGACGCGGTACTACAACGAGGACCTGTGCGACGGCAAGTGGGAGGGAATGCTATCACACCGACCTCGAGACCTGCCGGTATTCGACGCGCCCGCCACGGCGAGTCTCACGCCACGAGAGGGCGCTGCGCTCGGCGTCGCTGTGGAGGGCCGTCGGACGCCGGTCCGCGGGGACGAGAGCACGCCGCCGTCGTTGCCGACGTTCGATCCGGGGGTCGATCCGGACCGCTTCGTCGACGTGTTCGCTCGCGGCGACAAGCCCGTCGAGTGGTCCGCGACGCCCAGTGACGAGTGGATCGACGTCGACGCCACCGAGGGAGTCGTCGAAGACGAACTCCGATTGTGGGTCGGAGTCGACTGGGACGCAATCCCGACTCAGCGGGCGACCGGCGACGTGACGATCGAGGGGGCGGGTGTTGAAAAAACCGTTCGCGTCGAAACGGCGTCTCCGCGGAGCGAACCGCACGGTGACTTCGTCGAGACGAACGGAGCCGTCGCCATCGAGGCGGAGCGATACAGCAGAACCCACGACGGCGACCCGGGTGTCTGGACCCGGTGTGACGTCCCGGGACGCGTTTCGGGGACGACCGTCGCCGTGGAGCCATCGACGTTCTCGAGCCACGATCCAGGGAGCGACGCCGCCCCGCTGTTGGAGTATGACATCGAGCTGTCCACGACCGGCTCCGTCGACATCGAGGTACAGTGCATTCCGACGCAGGCACTCAACGAACAGCGGGATCTGCGGTACGCTGTCTCCGTAGACAGCGGCGAGAGAGCCGTCGTCTCGACTGATCCCGATGGCGGAGAGCACGATCCCCAGTGGCAAGTGAACGTCCTCCGCGGAGCCACAATAGAGACGACGACACACGAGATTGAGACGAGGGGGACGCACACGCTGCAACTCCGAGCGTTGGATCCCGGTCTTGTTGTGGACCGAATCGTCGTCTACGCCGACCGCGACCGTGAGACGTACCTCGGTCCGCGAGAGTCCGCCCTCGAACGGTGATCGACGACCGCGTATTCGGAGCCGCTTTCAACGCTGGTTACAGTCGATTGAAGCGGACCTGCTGGTCGGGTGCGCCGCCTTCGTAGGCTCGGATTGTTTCAGGCGGCATGAACGCTCCCGGCATGATGGGGGTCCCATAGCAGTTGCCCATCTCGATGACAGCGAGTTGAGGGGCGGTGTCGCCAGAAACACCCTACCAGCGAGTCGGACGGATCCGCGTCGAAGATGATTCTCGAGCCGACGAGAACGTCTTCAAAACAGCCAGAAAGCGTGCTGATCAGTGGTCTCCAGCACGGACTACCTATTGATACTCGACTCCCCGTCAGCGATGACCGCTTCGACCTCGGGCTCGGAGATCACTGCCAGATCTCCCTTGATGGTTCGCTTCAACGCTGCCGCCGCCGCTCCCCACTTCAGTGCGCCCGTTACGGATTCGTTGCGGACGTACCGCGAGAGGAACGCGCCGACGAACGCGTCGCCGGTCCCGATCGGGTCGACCGTCTCGGTATCGAAGGCGGATTGCCGAACGAGTCCATGTGCGGTACTCGCGACTGCGCCGTCTGCCCCCCGTGTCACGACGACCGTCTCGGAATCGAACCGCGTGCGGAGATCATCGGCGATGGCTGCAGCCGACCCATCGACGTCGAGTATCGACCGCGCGTCGCGTTCGGGGACGAACAGCAAATCGACCAGCGGGAGAAGTTCCTCGTATGCCGACTTCGCCGTCGATTGCGACCAGAGTTTGCCCCGATAATTAAGATCGAAGGCGGTCGTAGTATCGACGCGCAGGAGTTCGGCGGTCGTTTGATACAGCGTTTCGGAAAGCGCCGGTGTGATGCCTGTAGTAAAGAACACATCCGACGATCGAATCGTGTCGATCGGAACATCATCGGGATCCGTCGTCGTTATCGCCGCATCTTGTCGGTCGTAAATGACGTTCGTGCCACGTGGCTCCCTGCCCTGCTCGATATAGTACGTCCCCTGTCTGCCCTCATCACTCCAAGCGATCGCTGGCGTGACCCCGTGTCCCCGAATATCTGTCGTAACGCGCCGACCAAGCGGTGTCTCCGGAAGTTTCGAGATCCACGTCGTATCAGCACCGAGCCGACTCGCCGCGATCGCGACGTTGCTCTCGGCACCGGCCGTCCGGAACTCGAGCGAGTCCGCCGTTTCCAATCGTTCTCCGTGTTCCGGTGAAAACCGAAGCATCGTCTCACCGAACGTCGTAATATCACCCATCGTACCATCGGATGTCAGAACCCGTCATGCTAGATGAGTTCCGATTCGCGGCGACCGACATAATTCTGGGGATTCTCGCGACGGCTGCCAGCGAGGCGGACTCATCGGACATCTCGAGGGAGTCGGGGAACGATCCCACGAAAAGCCAGCTCTGGCGTTATCGCGGCGTGGAATCGGTCGGTTTGGCTCCTCGGCTGAAGTCTGTTCGTCCAGTGAGTGCGGTGGTCGCCGGACAGTGTGGGAGCGAAAATTGAGCAATGTGTTCTCTTCTCATGCGCTTCTCCACTGATAGAGGAGGTCCGATAGAAATAAACGAAAATAATCGTACAGAACGTTGTTGTGTAGGGGGATACGGGTTACAGACATACGATTGTGATCCTTTCGCTCTCGATATGAACCCACGGATGGCTAGTGCTCATGTGTTATCGCCAGAGACAACAGTAGAACGTCTCGAAGACCGGTTTCGGGAGCCCTCGAAGAGCGACTCGAGTTCCGAGGGGCGAACGATAATGAAACGAACACCGTTCCGAAAGAGAGAACGGTCGACGTACTGGGTGATACTGTCGGACAGAAGTCACTGCAGATTCGATCGCGAAAGTCACTACATACCTGCTCGCATGACAGCTGTGCGATCAGCGTATACTCGTTTCAGTGACTACTATAGTCGAATACCACGGTACCTCGTGAAGGAGACTGGGCTGGACGGAAACGGTGACCGGTGTTACGATCCGTAGTGATACCAGAGCCGATATGCGATGTCTCCGACGACCGTGACGGCGAGGAGTGAGAGGCCCCATAGCCCGAGCACGCCTGCCATCGACCCGTCAAAGAAGAGTATCCCGGCGAGCATCAGCGCGATTGCGATCGCGACCGATATCCGGGACGCTCGACTACCGGGGAGATTCACGGATCGGCGCCGTCTGGAGTTCGATTCGCTAGACGTTTCCATCGTGGTGTTGTCGGTCATATCGGACATGTCTGTTTCGTCGGAACGGCCGCTCACGGTGAATCGACTGGCGGCTCATCCGTTATCTCAGGGCTGTTCCAGTACTCGTGGGTCTCGTCCGCTCGGAAGCACCGAGCGTAGTTTTCTTCATTGCCGTTCGCGTGGATCCGTCCTGGATGTTGGCGTTTACACACCTCTCGAGCGTTCGGACAGCGCGGGTGGAAGTGACAGCCGGAGGGGAGATCCGTCGGATCGGGAACGTCTATTTTCCGTAGGGGGAACTCCTCGTCGTCTTCGTCCTCGTAGAGGTTCGCCGTCGCCCACTGCAGCGCTTTCGTGTACGGATGCTGTGGATTTTCGACGATTTCCTCGACGGTTCCGATCTCGACGATCTCGCCGAGGTACATCACAGCAATCCGTCCGCCGGACTTTTCGGCGATGTACCGCGCGTTCGAGAGATCGTGCGAGATGAACAGGTACGAGGTCTGGAACAGGTCCTGCAGTTCAAGCATGAGGTCCATCATCTCGACGCGCAGGGACACGTCGAGCGCGCTGATCGCCTCGTCGGCCAGGATCAGATCGGGATCTAATAACAACGCCCGAACGAGGACCGCACGCTGTGTTTCCCCGCCACTCAACTGGTGTGGGTACCGGTTGAGATAATCGCCAGGCGGCGACATTCCGACCCGTTCGAACAGCGTGTGGATGCGCTCCTCTCGCTCGTCGCGGCCGAGGTCAGGGTACCACTTCTTCAACGGCAACATTAACGAGGTGAGGATCCGCTGATTCGGATTGAGCGCACTCCCCGGATCCTGGTGAATAATCTGGAGCGAGTGGCGGATTTCGTCGAACGGGATCGACGCGTCGCCGGCCCCGTTTCGCGCCTCCCAGATGTCCTGCCCGCGGTAGCTGACCGTCCCGCTGGTCGGCTTCTGAGCGCCGATCGCCGTCTTCCCGAGCGTCGATTTCCCGCAGCCGCTCTCCCCGATGAGTGTGAGCGTCTCCTGTTCGCCGAGCTCGAGGGACACGTCGTTGACCGCTCTGACCGTCTCGGACTCGCCGAAGATATCGAGCACCCCTCCACCGTCGGTGAACTCGACGGAGACGCCGTCCATCGAGAGCATCGGTTCGGACGACGGCATCAGTTATCGCCTCCGTCAGTCGCGGTACTTCGACCGGTCGTCGGGCGGGTATCGGGCGCAGCGCTAATCGGAACCGCGTCTGCGGCCTCGTCGTAGTAGAAACACGCCGACTCGTGGCTATCACTCACCTCCATCATTGGTGGGTCCTCGGATCGACAGCGGTCATCGGCCATCGGACACCGGGGATGGTACGAACACCCCGGAATATGGTCGACCGGATCCGGCTTGCTCCCTTCGATGATGTTCATCTCGTCGACCGGGACGTTCAGATCCGGCGTCGTGTCGAGGAGCGCACGCGTGTAGGGATGCGAGGCCTCGTAAAGCAGATCGTCCGTCGTCCCGATCTCGACGATGTTGAACGCGTACATCACGGCGATACGGTCGGCGAGCTTGGTCAACAGCGGGAGATCGTGCGTGATGAACACGAGCGTCAGATCGTACTCCTCCTGGAGTTCGCGAAGGAGCGTGACGATCGAGCGCTGCATCAACAGGTCCAGTGCGGCCGTCGGCTCGTCAAGGACGAGGACGTCCGGCTCGAGCACCAGGCTTAGCGCGATGAGTGCCCGCTGTTTCATGCCGCCCGAGAGTTCGTGTGCGTACGAGTTGAGGATTCGGTCGGGATCGAGGTACACGCTCTTCAAGAGGTCGCGTGCTCGGTCCATGCCGGCGGAAATGTCGCGGTTGTGATCCTGCAGGGTTTCCCTGAAGTGCGTTCGAATCTTCGTGACGGGGTTGAACGAACTCATCGCCCCCTGGAACACCATGGCGACCTCTTCCCAGCGGAACCGATCCAGTTCGGACTCGGAGAGTTCCAGCACGGAGACCGGGTCGCCATCTTCCGGATGGAACGTGACGTCGCCCTCCGAGACGCCGGGTTCGACGACGGCGTTGAGAAACGATGAGGCGAGCATGGACTTGCCGCTCCCGCTTTCGCCGATGATCCCGAGCGTTTCGTTGCGGACGACGTCGAGATCGGCGTCGCGAACGACACGCGACTGTCCACGATTCATCTGAAACGTGACGTTGAGGTCTCGGACCTCGAAGATCGTGTCTGTGTTACGCATTCGTTGTCCTCTCGTAGCGAACGGCAGTCAGTGTCATAGTCCTGTCGTCGTTTCCGTCCGTCGATCGGGTCATGCTTCGGACCCTCCGTCGTCATCGATTGTCGACGAGTGGCGCGCCCTGAGCCGGACGTTGAACACGCTGTCCATTCCCTGCGAGAACAACACGAGTCCGAACGACATCAGGAAGATTGTCAGTAACGGGAACGCGAGGAAGTGGTACATGTCCGGCCGGCTCAATGCGTTCCCCTCGTAGGCGATGTTCATCATAACGCCCCAGTTGAACGTCGTGAACGGAAGGATGCCCAGGAAGTACAGCCCGACGGACTCGAAGATGATGCGTCGAGACGCCAGCGCCGAGTTCACCGTTACGTAGGGCATGAGCTGGGCGAGTACGTCTCGACGGAGGATCGTCCCCGTCGAGATGCCCATGATCTGTGACGCCTCTACGTATGACTCCTCTCGGATACTGAGCACCTGCGAACGCACGGTCCTCGCCAGACCGGGCCAGTTGTCAAGTCCGAGCAAGACGCCGATGACGTACGGATTCTTCGGCTGGAAGATCGCGATGAGGACGATGACCAGCGGGAGTCCGGGGATCGTGATAATGATATCGGTGATCGACATCAGTATCGTGTCGATCTTCGAACCCCGGTGGAACCCCGAAACGATGCCGACCAACGCCGCGAATCCGACGCTCACGACCGCTCCGGCGAACACCATTCGGAACATATCCGGCGTCGCGTGGATGAGTTGTGCCCCGATCGGCTGTCCGAAGGTGTCCGTCCCGAGAATGTAATCGAAGTTCTGGAACGGTGGTTCGAGAACGGGGGCGTCGCCGCTCGTCGGTCGGTCGACAAGCCAGACACCGACGGTCCCCATCAGGAAAAATATGGTAACAATTGCCGTTCCGATGGCGGCTCGCCAGTCGGTCATGGCTACCCGGGAGGGGGCGGCGACGTACAGGTCGAACTGACGTCTGAGTCGCTGTGACCTCGGTGTCGGCTCTCGGTCGACATCCGCATCGAAGAGCGTTTCAAGTCCCTCTGTATCGTCTGGTTGTTCACTACTCATTGTTTCCTCCGGACGAGATTCGGGGGTCGATGTATCCATACGTCAGATCCGCGATCAGGATCGCGACGATCGTTACGAGCGTGAAGACGATGAGCGACCCCATGAGTACGGGGTAGTTCCGCACCTGTATGGCGTCGTACACCAATAGTCCCACGCCCGGATAGGAGAAGATCTGCTCGACGATGACGGAACTGCTGAGCACGCCGGCGATACCGATCATGAACTGGGTGTACATCGGCAGGATGGCGTTCCGTCCCACGTACTGGGTCGCGATACGAGAGTTGCGCAACCCGCGTAGCTCCGCGACGCGGAGATAGTCCTCCCCAAGGACGCGGACGGAGTTACCCCGCATCGTCAGCGCCGTGCCGAGTCCGAGAACGCTCATCGAAAGTATCGGGAGTGCAGCGTGAGTAGCGATACTTTGCATGAATTCTAGGTTGAATCCCTTTTCAATACCGAGTCCGTACCGTCCACCCGTCGGGAAGAAATTGTTCCGAATGCTAAAGAAGAAGATGAACAGGATCCCTGCGACGTAGTACGGCGTGGAGTTGAGTCCGATAACGGCGACGGACGACACCGAGTCGAATTGGGATTTTTCCTTGAACGCCATCACCGCCCCGAGCACGATGCTGACAGTGTAGCCAATAACCATCGCGTAGACACTGATGAGCATCGACCACGGGAGTCGTTCGGCGAGTAGCGTCGTTACGGGAGTATTCTCGTAGAGCGACTCACCGAGATCTTGCTCCAGGAAGACACTGCTCATGTACTGATAGTACTGCACGTAAATCGGCGCATCACTCTCTATATTCGTATACTGCGCTACTAACTGTTCGATTTGCTCTGGGTTAATTGTATTCGACGATCCCATCTGCTGGGCGAGGATTTGGTTTCGAAGTGCTTGGGCAGGGCCACCTGGCATCATTTGATACAGAACGAACGTTAGCGTCACTGTCGCGAAAAACGTCAGCAGCGCCTGACCAACGCGTTTTACGAAATAGTTCCCTTGCATGACCTATATCCTGTTATTTTGGGGTTTTATGATCAAGATGGTTCTAGTTCATCGAGATACGTCCGCTCAGTAACGCCGACGGACCCGGATTCGGACGGTCCATCCGGAACTCGTCCTCGCTCGGGAAGTCGAAGTTCTCCACGTCACCGGCGAAGCCACGGTTCTCCTGCAGGTGGATGATCGCGGGCAGATCAAAGTTAACCCACTGAACGAGTGTTCGCGTCAGTTCTCTCGTCTCCTCTTCAGACGATGCACCCTCGAGGTCAACCATGAGCTGCGCCGGGTTAATCTCGACGCCGTTGCCCCCAATCTCCGGTGCGCCAACTTCCTCGGGAATGTCGAGTGAGAACGGCACGCCGGTCGGGCCGGTGTCACTATCGCTGTTGACGTCGCCGGCGAGGAGGCCGTAGAAGTCGTTTGAGAAGTACGCCACGGGGTGCCAGTACGGCAACGCGACGTGCCACATCCAGGCGATGTCGAATTCCCACTCCTGAACCCGTGAGTAGTAATCCTGCCCGACCGCCTCCATCTCCGCGTTCAGTCCGAACTCGTTGAGGTGGTCGGTGAAGACGTTCGTCGGCTGGGACTGTGAAACGGCGGATTGCGTGATGACGGTAAAGTCGGTTGCATCGCCGTCGGGGCCGACCCATTCACCGCCGTCCCTCGAGTAGCCGGCGTCTTCCATGTAGGAAATTGCCCTCTCCTCGTCGGCTTCGACGGGGTAGTCAATGAGGCTGTCGACGAAGTCCTCGCCGAGGTACTGGTCTTCGATGGTCTCTCGGATACCCGTTTGGACCTGCGTTGGACTCGCAAGCATTCCCGTCTGCGCCGCGGCGTCGACGATCGAGGGAATATCGATCGCAGCGATGATTGCTCGGCGAACCGATCGGTTCGCGAGGTGCTTGTTGTTCCAGTTCAGGATGTATTTTTGGCAGTTGTAGTGACTCAGTTCGTAAATGTTCTCGATATTATCGGGGTAGTCCGGGCGCTGGCTCTCAGTGATGTACTGAGTCATGTCGAGTTTGTCGCTCTTCTCGAGTTGCTCGACCTGCGTTCCCGATTCGACGTTCGGATAGACTCGAATCTGCTCGAGATCCGTCTCGTCCGCCCATGGATGGTCCTCCCATTTGATTGCCAGCGTCTCGGAGGAATTGAAGTCCTCGATCTTGAAGAGCGAGCTGCCGTACCCCTCCTCGACGAATTCCTCGGTGTCGATCGTCATCTGGAGGAGCTCATCAGTGACTTCCTGACGGGCACTTTCCCCGCTCGCATCCTCGTAGCGCTCGTAATAGTCTCGGAAGACCGATTTCGGTGCGGACGTCCCACCGCCCGCGTTCGATTTCGCGATGACCGGCGAAACCTCGTCCTTGTAGATCCGCTTGACGGTGTAATCGTCGACCAGTTCGTGGCCTTCGATCGGCGAGGCCTCCGGATTCTGGTAGCGCCAGATCTCCTGTTCGATGAAGTAGTCCTCGGCGGTGATGTCGTTGCCGTTCCAGAAACTCCACTGGTCCGAGAACTCGATCGTGACCTCCCGACCGTCGACGCTGATGTCCTCAAAGAAGTCGGTCGACACGGTCCCGTCGGCGTGTGTCGCGATCGTCCCCTGAAGCCAGTAGATGCTGTAGGTCTGTCCGTAGTTCGATGCGTTCCAGGGGTTGAAATGGACCTGCGTCGGCTGACGACCACCCTCAAACGCTGTGACAAACTCCGTCGCGTCACTGCCGCTGCCGCCGAGACAGCCCGCGAGCGTAGCGGCGACCGTACCGGCGCTCGCACCGATAAACTGACGTCTATTCACGCGGGTGTGATTGTGTCTCATATGACTACGGTTTCACAGTCACAATCTATCCTTATGTATGTTTTGACTAGTTGTAATCGAATGCCAGCGCGCACGATGCTCGTCCGATCGAAGTCTACTACTGTTCGGGCTCGGTTCGTGTCAGGACGGGCTCAGTTGGTCGTGATATGGCCGTTCAGCAGCGCGTGCGGTCCCGGGTCGGAACGGTCCATCCGGAACTCGTCCTCGCTCGGGAAGTCGAAGGTCTCGACGTCGCCGGCGAACCCGCGGTTCTCCTGGAGGTGAATGATCGCCGGCAGATCGAAGTTGACCCACTGGGCGAGCGTTCGCGTGATATCGATCGTTTCCTCCGCAGAGGACGATCCCTCGAGGTCGACCATCAGTTGCGCCGGGTTGATCTCGACGCCGTTACTCCCGACCTCCGGTGCGCCGACTTCCTCGGGAATGTCGAGCGAGAACGGCACGCCGGTCGGGCCGGTGGCGCTATCGCTAGTGACGTCGCCGGCGAGGAGGCCGTAGAAGTTGTTCGAGAAGTACGCCACGGGGTGCCAGTACGGCAACGCGACGTGCCACATCCAGGCGATGTCGAACTCCCACTCTTGGACTCGCGAGTAATAATCCTGCCCAACGGCCTCCATCTCCGCGTTGATCCCGAATTCGTTGAGGTGGTCAGTGAAGACCTTCATCGGCTGGGACTTCCTGACGCCCGCCTGCGTGATGGCGGTGAAGTCGGTCGCGTCACCGTCGGGACCGATCCACTCGCCGTCTTCCCGCGAGTAGCCGGCCTGCTGCATGTACTCGACGGCCGTCTCCTCGTCGGCCTCAACGGGGTAGTCGATGAGACTGTCGACGAAGTCCTCGCCGAGGTACTTCTCCTCGATGGACGCTCGGATCCCCGTCTGGACCTGCGTCGGCGACGCCATCAACCCGGTCTGATTCGCGGCGTCGACGATCGAGGGGATGTCGACCGCCGAAATGATCGCCCGCCGGACCGGCCGCCTCGCGAGGTGCTTGTTGTTCCAGTTCAGGATATACTTCCGGCAGCTGTAATGGTCTAGCTCGTAGATGTTCTGGATGTTGTCGGGGTAGTTCGACCGCTGGCTCTCGGTGATGTACTGGGTCATGTCGAGTTCGTCGCTCTTCTCGAGTTGCTCGACTTGGGTCCCCTCGGTGGGCCGCACGCTGATCTGCTCGATGTCCGTCCGGTCGGCCCACGGGTGATCCTCCCATTTGGTTGCCAGCGTTTCGGAGGAATTGAAGTCCTCGATCTTGAAGAGCGAGCTTCCGTATCCTTCCTCGACGAATTCCTCGGTGTCGATCGTCATCTGGAGGAGGTTGTCGGTCACTGCATCTCGCTCGCTCTCCGTGGTGGCGTCCTCATAGCGCTCGTAATACTCGCGGAAGACCGACTTGGGAGCGGCCGTCCCGCCCTCGGCTTCTGATCGCGCGATAGGCGGCGAGATCTCGTCCTTATAGATCCGCTTGACGGTGTAATCGTCGACCAGTTCGTGGCCTTCGATCGGCGAAGCCTCCGGATCCTGGTAGCGCCAGATCTCCTGTTCGATGAGGTAGTCCTCGGCGGTGATATCGTTGCCGTTCCAGAAACTCCATTGATCCGAGAGCTCGATCGTGACCTCCCGACCCTCGACGCTGAGATCCTCGAAGAAGTCAGTCGACACGGTCCCGTCGGCGTGTGTCGCGACCGTGCCCTGAAGCCAGTAGATGCTGTAGGTCTGTGCGTAGTCCGACGCGTTCCAAGGGTTGAAGTGGACCTGCGTCGGCTGACGGCCGCCCTGGAACGCGGTCACGAACTCCGACGCGTCATCGCTACTGCTGCCGAGACAGCCCGCGAGCGTGGCGGCGACTGTGCCCGCGCTCGCGCCGATGAACTGACGTCTATTCACGCGGCTGTGATTGTGTCTCATATGACTACATCTTCCCACTATCCATCAACCCTTATGTATATTTTGACTAGTAATCAGATGCCAGCGTACTTGGAGCTCATCTGATCAACGTAGGCTGCGAGAACGCGGATTCGGTCGTCCGACACAGTCGCCGTTAGTCGGCACGTCGCGAGCAGATCACCATCATTCCGAACGAGAAGGAACCGGTCACGGCGAACGTCACGAGCTGGATGATCGTAATGACGTACGTCCCAGTCCCTCGCTCGATGGCCGGCAACACGGCGCCGAGGACGAGCAGCGATAACACCGAGACCATAAACAGCAGCCGAAACTGATGACGGAACCGACAGAACGCGTCCATAAGGGTTTCCTCTGCCATGTCGTTCATCGTTCTCGCTCGTCCATCACAAGTGTTACTGTGTGATACTACCACACGATTGTCGCATTCGACCGAGAGACAAGTCCGTCAGACACCGCCTCGAGATGATCCAGTTCCGCCGCAGGCGTGGGTGATCGGACGGCGACTTGTGCAGCCCGCCCATGCTCGAGCCGACACTCGCTTCGGCGCAAGGACGCGTTTGATTCCTTCCAAACGATTGTAACTGGGTGGCCAGATTCAAAGACGCCAGTGAGAATATCCTGAATTGCAGAAGGCTCTTCTCGCCGTGGCTGGCCCTCCGTTGTGGTTACCGTTACCAAATCCTCTAATAATAGATAATGGATTGAGAAAGTGAAGCGTGAAAGACAATGACTGATTCAAACACGAATAGCGTACGATATCGACGTGAGTTGTTGAGCGGGATAGCAGTCGGGACGACGGCGATTGCGACCAGCGGTGTCGGTGCAGCAACCACTGGCGGTCGGACTAACCGGTCTGCCGACAGGGAGGGAAGAGGCAACGATACGAAGGAGTTTACGCGTCAGATGGAGTCACTCGACCGGGGCCTCGTGGCCGTTCCGGTAGAAGACGGGGTGCTCGTCCGATGGCGACTCTTCGGGACTGACCCCGCCGACCTCGGGTTCCACGTATACCGCGATGGTAAGCGGATGAACAACAAGCCAATTACCGACAGCACGAACTACCTCGACCCCGACGGAACAAGGGATTCGACCTACGCGATTCGACCGGTTGGAATCGGCCGGGCCGGCGGGGAGCGGAACGGCGGCAGAGGGGGTGGCCGCAAACCAGGCATGTCGAAGTCCGTCGGGGTGTGGGACAACCAGTACAAGGAGATTCCGTTGAACAAGCCCGATCCGGTTGAGGGCGAGAACGGCGAGACGGTTACGTACCACGCAAACGACGCGAGCGTGGGCGACCTCACGGGCGACGGAACGTTCGACATCGTCCAGAAGTGGACCCCATCAAACTCGAAGGTAAACCCGCTCGATGGATATACGGGCGATGTCCTACTCGACGGATATACGATAGAGGGTGAACACCTTTGGCGAATCAATCTCGGGCAGAATATCCAGGCTGGCCCGGCCTACACATCGTTCGCAGTATACGACTTCGACGGCGACGGGAAGGCGGAATTGGCGATGCGGACGTCTGACGGCACCACGGACGGAGCCGGGACAGTCATCGGTGACCCGGACGCCGACCACACAACCGAGGATGGACGTATCCTCGAAGGGCCGGAGTATCTCACTGTCTTCGACGGGGAAACAGGTGAAGCACTCGCGACGGAAGATTTCGAGCCCGCACGCGGAGACGTCTGCGACTGGGGTGACTGCTACGGCCATCGCGTTAATCATTTCCTCCCGACGCCCGCCTACCTCGACGGCGAGCGACCGAGCATCGTCATGGGTCGCGGCTACTACGAAAAGACGATGGTGGCCGCGTGGGACTTCCGCGACGGCGAACTCACGACCCGCTGGATCTTCGACAGCACCGAGGACAACGAGGAGTATGAGGGCCAGGGCAACCACCAACTCTCCATCGCTGACGTTGACGGCGACGGGAAAGACGAGATCGTCTACGGCGCGATGGTCGTCGATCACGACGGTACTGGGCTGTACTCGACCGGATGGAGCCACGGTGACGCCCTTCACGTGAGCGATTTCGTCCCAGATCGAGAGGGACTCGAGGTCTTTCAGCCCCACGAGTACGGGTCGTACGGAGCAACGCTCCGCGATGCCGGAACAGGTGAGTTACTATGGGGCAAGGGAGGAGGGGAGAAAGACATCGGCAGGGCCATGATCGCCGACGTCGATCCCAACTATACGGGAGCAGAAGCATGGGCAGTGAAGCCCCTGACCGATGGCGGTCTCGGCACGTGGACCGCCCACGGCGAGCAGATCCGCGAGAACGCTATCGGTTCGGCCAACTCCGCGATCTGGTGGACGGGCGACCTACACCGGGAACTGCTTGACCACGATTTCCTCGGCTGGGATGCAGGGTACGGCGTTGGCTGGATTAAAAAGTGGAACCCCGAGACCGAGGAACTAGACCTCCTGAAGTCCTTCGAGGGCACTCATTCGAACAACTCCTCAAAGGGCAATCCGTGTTTTTCGGGAGACATCCTCGGTGACTGGCGCGAAGAGGTGATCTGGCGGACCGAAGACAGCGAGGCGCTGCGCCTGTACGCGACGCCTCACGAGACCGACCACCGGCTGTACACGCTATTGCACGACCCACAGTACCGGGTGGCGCTCTCTTGGCAGAACGTGATCTACAACCAGCCGCCGTGGCCGAGTTACTTCCTGGGGAACGGGATGGACGAACCGCCGAAACCTGATATCGAACTCGTCTCCGCCGGCGGTGACTGAACGGAACGCGTATCGTAGCGTCACGAGTCACCGACAGCCGACACCGCGCGTCTGAGCGGCCAGTACGGTACACGAAGGCGAGGGACCAGCGGCTCGGTCCTGTTCAGCTATCGGCGATTCGAGTCCGCGGCCGCGACTCGCTCGAGTCTAGTGCGAGCGATCACAGCGTTGGCTGCCGGCAAAATCGGCGTTAATACCGATTTGAATAATATATACGGCAACTGTGTTTATAATAGAAAATATTTATATAGAGTGATCTGGACGGGGACGGTGCGGTGTGAAAGACAATGACTAATTCAGACACGAATGAGACACAACTGCGACGGTACCGACGCGAGATTCTGAGCGGAGTGGCGGCCGGGACGGCAGCGTTCGCAACTAGCAGTGCGGCGACTGCCGCGGATCGAAACGGCCGGTCTGCCGTCGGGAACGGAAAAGGCGACGAGATGAACGAGTCGACGTGTCAAATGGAGGCACTCGACCGGGGGCTCGTGGCCGTTCCGGTGGAAGACGGAGTACTCGTCCGCTGGCGACTGCTCGGGACTGAACCAGCCGATCTGGGATTCCATGTGTTCCGCGACGGTGAACGAGTGAACGACAAGCCGATCACCGAGAGCACGAACTTCCTCGATCCCGAGGGCACGAGGGAGTCGACGTACGCGGTTCGACCGGTCGGCAACGGACGGGCCGGCGGAGAGCGGAATACCGGAGATAGCGACCGCAAACCGGGCATGTCGGAGGCCGTCGAAGTATGGGATAACCAGTACAAGGAGATTCCGCTAAACAAGCCCGACCCGGTCGAGGGCGAGAACGGGGAGACGGTCACGTACCACGCGAACGACGCGAGCGTAGGCGACCTTACCGGCGACGGCACGCTCGATATCGTCCAGAAGTGGACGCCATCGAATTCGGGGGACAACCTGCCAGGTCATAGGAGCGACGTCCTGCTCGACGGATATACGATCGAGGGCGAGCACCTCTGGCGTATCAACCTCGGACAGAACATCCGGGCTGGACCCCACTACACGCCGTTCGTCGTCTACGACTTCGACGGTGACGGGACGGCGGAACTGGCCGTGCGGACGTCCGACGGTACCACGGACGGAACTGGGACGGTCATCGGGGACCCTGATGCCGACTACACGAATGAGGAGGGATACGTCCTTGAGGGACCGGAGTATCTCACCGTCTTCGACGGCGAGACGGGCGAGGCACTCGCGACGACCGACTTCGAGCCTGCGCGCGGAGACGTCTGCGACTGGGGCGACTGTTACGGGAATCGCGTTGATCGATTCCTGGCCGGCGTCGCCTACCTCGACGGCGAGCGACCGAGCATCCTCATGACGCGGGGCTACTACGAAAAGTCGATGCTGGCCGCGTGGGATTTCCGCGACGGCGACCTCGAGACCCGCTGGATCTTCGACAGCGACGACGGCAACGAGGAGTACGAGAGCCAGGGCAACCACCAGCTCGCCACCGCCGACGTCGACGGCGACGGGAAGGACGAAATCGTCTACGGCGCGTGCGTCATCGACCACGACGGCACCGGGCTCTACTCGACTGGCTGGAACCACGGCGACGCCCTGCACGTTGGCGACTTCGATCCTAGTCGGGACGGACTCGAGGTCTTCATGCCCCACGAGTGGGGGCCCTACGGCGCGACGTTCCGCGACGCCGGAACGGGCGAGTTACTGTGGGGCAAGGAAGGTGAGGGAGACATCGGCAGGGGGCTGATCGCCGACATTGATCCGAACTACGACGGTGCGGAAGCGTGGGCGGGGATCCCCCTGTCCGATGGCGGACTCGGCATGTGGACCGCTCACGGCGAGCAGATCAACGGGGCCAGCGTCGACTCGATCAACTCCGCAGTCTGGTGGACGGGCGACCTGCACCGGGAACTGATGGATCACGATTTCCTCGGCTGGGACGCGGGGTACGGCGTCGGGTGGATCAAGAAGTGGAACCCCGAGACCCAGGAGCTGGACCTCCTGAAGTCCTTCGAGGGAACTCGCTCGAACAACTCGTCGAAGGGCAATCCGTGTCTCTCGGGAGATATCGTCGGCGACTGGCGGGAGGAGGTGATCTGGCGGACCGAAGACAGCGAGGCGCTGCGCCTGTACGCGACGCCTCACGAGACCGACCACCGGCTACACACGCTGTTGCACGACCCGCAGTACCGGACCGCAATTGCGTGGCAGAACGCCGGCTATAACCAGCCGCCGTGGCCGAGTTACTTCCTCGGTCACGGGATGGACGAACCGCCAAAACCCAATATCGAACTCGTCTCCGCCAGCGGTGACTGAACGGGACGCGTATCGTCGCATCACGATCCACCGACAGCCGACGTCATGCGTCTAAGTAGCCAGTACGGTACACGGAGGCGTGGGACCAGCAGCTCGGTCCCGTTCGGCTATCGGCGATTCAAGTCCGCGGCCGCGACTCGCTCGAGTGGAGCGCGAGTGGTCCCGGAGTTGGCTACCGACGAAACCGAGATTGATGTCTGATGATGTACAGTTACACTAACTATAATTATAGTAACAAAATATTTATATAATACGATATGAATGGGGGAAGTGCAGCGTGAAAGACAATGACTAATATGGGTAACGATAGCACGCAGTTTCGACGATATCGACGCGAGATCCTGAGCGGGGTCGCAGCCGGGACGGCAGCGGTCGCAACTAGCGGTGCGGCGACTGCTACGGGTTGGAACGACCGATCCGCTAGAAACGGAAGCGACGACGAGAAGAACGGGTCGACGCGTCAGATGGAATCACTCGACCGGGGCCTAGTGGCCGTTCCGACGGGAGACAGGGTACTCGTCCGATGGCGACTGCTCGGGACCGAGCCCACCGATCTGGGATTCCACGTGTATCGCGACGGTGAACGGGTGAACAACAAACCGATCACCGACAGCACGAATTACCTCGATCCCGAGGGAACGACAGACTCAACGTACGCGGTTCGAGCGGTCGGAAACGGTCGAGCCAGCGGCAGGAAAGACGGCGGCCAGAAACCCGGCATGTCGGAGTCCGTCGAGGTGTGGGACAACCAGTACAAGGAGATCCCGCTGAACAAGCCCGATCCCGTCGAAGGCGAGGACGGCGAGACGGTCACGTACCACGCGAACGACGCGAGCGTGGGCGACCTCACGGGCGACGGAACGCTCGACATCGTCCAGAAGTGGACGCCGTCGAACGCGAAGGACAACGCCCACGAGGGGCACACGAGCGACGTCCTGATCGACGGGTACACGATCGAGGGCAAGCACCTCTGGCGGATCAACCTCGGGCAGAACGTCCGGGCCGGCGCACACTACACGCCGTTCGTCGTCTACGACTTCGACGGTGACGGGACGGCAGAACTGGCCGTGCGAACGTCCGACGGTACCACCGACGGGACCGGAACGGTCATCGGTGACCCGGACGCGGATTACACGAACGAAGTAGGACGCATTCTCGAGGGACCGGAGTATCTCACCGTCTTCGACGGCGAGACCGGCGAAGCGCTCGCAACAGCGGACTTCGAGCCCGCGCGCGGAGACCTCTGTTCGTGGGGCGACTGCTACGGGAACCGCGCCGACCGGTTCCTCGCCGGCGTCGGTTACTTCGACGGCGAGCGCCCGAGCATCCTCATGACGCGGGGCTACTACGAGAAATCGATGCTGGCCGCCTGGGACTTCCGCGACGGCGAACTCGAGACTCGCTGGATCTTCGATAGCGACGACGGAAATCAGGAGTACGAGGGCCAAGGTAACCACCAGCTCGTCACCGCCGACGTCGACGACGACGGCAAGGACGAGATCGTCTACGGCTCGTGTGTCATCGATCACGACGGCACCGGACTCTACTCGACCGGCTGGAACCACGGCGACGCACTCCACGTGAGCGACTTCGATCCCGATCGGGACGGGCTCGAAGTCTTCATGCCCCACGAGTGGGGGCCGTACGGAGCGACGTTCCGCGACGCCGCAACGGGCGAGTTACTGTGGGGCGTCGAAGCGGAGGGCGACATCGGCAGAGGGCTGATCGCGGACATCGATCCGAACCACGACGGTGCCGAGGCGTGGGCGGGGATCCCCCTGTCTGACAACGATATCGGCTTGTGGTCGGCTCAGGGCGAGCAGATCAATGAGAACTCCGTCGACTCGATGAATTTCGGGATCTGGTGGACCGGTGACCTGCACCGAGAGCTGCTGGACCACGACTTCCTCGGCTGGGACGAGGGGTACGGCCACGGCTGGATCAAGAAGTGGAACCCGGAGACGCAGGAACTGGATCTCGTGAAGTCCTTCAACGGCACGCGGTCGAACAACGGCTCGAAGGGGACACCGTGTCTCTCGGGAGACATCCTCGGCGACTGGCGGGAGGAGGTGATCTGGCGGACCGAAGACAGCGAGGCGTTGCGCCTGTATGCGACGCCGTACGAGACCGACCACCGACTGCACACGTTGCTGCACGATTCTCAGTACCGAACCGCGATCGCGTGGCAGAACGCCGGCTACAACCAGCCGCCGTGGCCGAGTTACTTCCTCGGTCATGGGATGGACGAACCGCCGAAGCCAGACATCGAACTCGTCTCCGCTGATACTGACTGAGCGGTACCCGTTCCGTCGTGGGACCGGTACGGCGCTGATCAGTGTCGCACTCGACGGACCGAGATAGTGGAGTTCGTGGTCCCGATCACGGAATCCACCACCCGAAGCGGTTCTAGCACGGAGATTCAGTTAGATTCGTGGAGCGTGAGCGGACGAGGTGCTACCTGAGGCAGCGCCGTCTCTCCCTTCATGATAACGTTTACAATGATCGGTGCGAACGGGTACCTATGTCAATCGGAGTATGCTACTTTCCGGAGCATTGGCCGCGCGAACGGTGGGAGACGGATATTCAGCAGATGGCCAACGCCGGAATCGAATACGTGCGCATGGCCGAGTTCTCATGGCGGGTCCTCGAGCCGGAACGCAGCGAGTTTGACTTCGAGTGGCTGGACGAAATCATCGACCTGATCGGTGAGTACGAGATGCAGGCCGTTCTGTGTACACCGACGGCGTCGCCGCCGCGGTGGTTAGTCGAGGAGCGACCCGAAATCCTCCAGACGGACCGCGACGGAACGACCAGATCGGTCGGCAGCCGACGGCACTACTGTTTCACCTCCGAGGCGTACCGCGAGGAAACCGACCGCGTCGTCCGGACGATGGCTGAGCGCTACGCCGACGATTCGCGCGTCGTCGGTTGGCAGACCGACAACGAATACGGCTGTCACGGAACGACTCGCTGTTACTGCGACGACTGTGCCGCCGCGTTCCGAGACTGGGTTCGCGAGGAGTACGAAACCATCGACACCCTCAACGACGCGTGGGGGACGACCTTCTGGAGTCAGCAGTACGACGACTTCGAACAGGTCGACATCCCACGGCCGACGCCTGCCCAGGACCATCCCTCGCTGTGGCTTGACTTCGCCCGGTTTGCGAGTGACAGCGTCGTCGAGTACAACCGACTGCAGGCGAACCTCCTGCGCGACGCGAACGACGACTGGTTCGTCACGCACAACTTCATGAACCTGTTCGAGTCGGTCGACGCCTACGACGTCGGCGACGACCTCGATCTGATCTCGTGGGACTCGTACCCGACCGGCCATGCTCAACAGGCTGGCGGCGAGACGACGACCGACGAACTCCGTGCGGGGAATCCCGATCTGCTCTCGTTCAATCACGACCTCTACCGGAGCGTGCTCGACCGGCCGTTCTGGGTGATGGAACAACAGCCAGGAGACGTCAATTGGCCGCCACACTCCACGCAGCCTGCGGAGGGAGCGATGCGTCTGTGGGCCCACCACGCGACCGCCCACGGTGCCGACGCCATCGTCTACTTCCGCTGGCGACGCTGCCTCGAGGGCCAAGAACAGTATCACGCCGGCCTCCGCAAGCAGGATGGGTCCCCGGATCGTGGGTATCACGACGCAACGCGGGCGGCCGAGGAACTGTTCGACGTCGACGATGTCGACGCACCTGTTGCCCTGCTTCACGACTACGAGAACGCGTGGGCGCTCAGTAAACAGTCCCACGCACCCGATTTCGACTACTGGCAGCTGTTACAGTCGTTCTACGCGGCGATCCGAGCACGCGGCGTTCAGGTCGACATCGTTCACCCCGAGAGCGATATCGAATCGTATGACGCGGTCGTCGCTCCGACGCTTCACCTGCTGACCGAATCGCTAGCCGACCATCTGACTGCGTACGTCGACTCCGGCGGCGAACTGCTACTCGGCCCGCGGACGGGCGTCAAAGACGAGGACAATACTCTCCGACCCGACCCCCAGCCCGGTCCGCTGTCTCCCCTCGTCGGTGCGACCGTCGACCAGCACGAGACGCTCCCGATGCAGTTCGAGCGGACCGTCGTCCGACCCGACGAGCCGCACACTGACTACGCGTTCCGGACATGGGCCGAATGGATCGACGCTGATACGGCCGAGCCGGTGCTCGAGTATGCGGGCAACGATATCGAAGCCGGACGGACAGCGGCCGTTCGAAACACGGTTGGTGACGGATGCGTCGTCTACTGCGGTGTCTGGCCCGAGGCCGACCTCGCGAACGACCTCGTCGGGTCCCTCCTCGGCCGCGCCGGCGTCCGCCGCTCGGATCCGCTCCCCGAGGGCGTTCGTGTCGCCTGCCGTGATGGCCACACGTGGGTGATGAACTTCGGGAGCGAGCCGATCATGGTGACACTCGAGGAGGAGACATCGTGGCGGCTCGGCGGCCCCGAGATCGAACCGTTCGATGTCTCGATCGCCGATACCGACGTTGTCGACGGCCTGTCCGCGCGGATTCTGATGTAGCGGTGGAACGATACTCGGACCGGGAAACGATCGACGCGATCGATGTTAACCGTGCGGAAATGGCCTCGAGAAACGGATCACCGGACTGAATCAATTTCGATTTTCCGTCCCGGATCGATCTCAACAGACGCCCGTCTATCCGGTGGTATCGGACAATATCTTGATTCGAATCGCGATTCCCCCTCGAAGGGCAGTCCGAACGCAGCCTTGATGAAGAGCCAGCGATACCGACGACCCAGAGGAGGTTGACCCGACGATGTCGGCCGATATGGTGCTATGAAACCCTCCCGAAACGACTAAACGAAAGTCGCTCGGAATGAAAACATAGATGACTGAAATCGTCGACTACGAGCTGTTCGCGGTGCCGCCACGATGGCTGTTCCTCCGTCTCGAGACGGACGACGGAACGGTCGGCTGGGGAGAGCCGGTCGTGGAGGGACGGGCAAAGACCGTCCGGACCGCGGTCGAGGAACTCCTCGACAACTACCTGCTGGGAACGGATCCGACCCGGATCGAGGATCACTGGCAGGCGATGTACCGTGGCGGTTTCTATCGAGGCGGCCCCGTATTGATGAGCGCAATCGCAGGTATCGATCAGGCCCTGTGGGACATCAAGGGCAAGCAACTGGGCGTCCCGGTTCACGAACTACTCGGCGGGCCAGTCCGGGATCGGATCCGAGTCTATCAGTGGATCGGCGGTGACCGCCCCGCCGATGTAGCCGAACAGGCCCGAAAGCAGGTCGAGGCGGGCTTTACGGCGCTCAAGATGAACGCGACGGAAGAAGTCGAACGCGTCGACGATCCCGCGACGATCGAGGCCGCCGTCACTCGGCTTCGTGAGGTTCGCGAGGCCGTCGGTGACGACGTCGACATCGGTGTCGACTTCCACGGTCGCGTTTCGAAACCGATGGCGAAACGGCTCGTCAAAGAGCTGGAACCGCACGAACCGATGTTCGTCGAGGAGCCAGTCCTGCCGGAACACAACGATGCGCTGCCGACGATCGCGTCCCATACCACGACTCCGATCGCCACGGGTGAGCGAATGTTCTCCCGGTGGGACTTCAAAGAAGTATTCGAGAGCGGGGCGGTCGACGTGATCCAGCCCGACCTCAGCCACGCTGGTGGGATCACCGAGGTCACAAAGATCGCCTCGATGGCCGAAGCGTACGACGTGGCGATGGCTCCACACTGTCCCCTCGGGCCGCTCGCACTCGCATCCTGTCTCCAGGTAGACGCCTGCTCGCACAACGCGCTCATTCAGGAACAGAGCCTGAACATCCACTACAACGAGACCAGCGACGTACTCGAGTACCTGACCGATCCGTCCGTGTTCGACTACGAGGACGGCTACGTCGAGATCCCGGACGAGCCTGGCCTCGGTGTCGAGATCGATGAGGATCACGTCCGCAAACAGGCTGAACTCGAGCACGACTGGCACAATCCCGTCTGGCGACACGACGACGGCAGCGTCGCCGAATGGTAACGTAACGCTCTCGGAGCAGTACCTCTGTGACAGTCACGACGGCTCTCAGTTTCTCGTCGTCGCAATCGACTCTCGAAGCCGGTCCGAGGAAAACACGTCACCCGTCGTCACTCCAACGGGCTCGTTCCGTGTTGCCGTTCCATGGCTCGGATACGTCCACTGGTGCGGTAGTTCGCATCCAATAGACGGGACTACCCGTACTAATTTAGCCGTCCCGTGAGAAGAGAGAGTATGAGTCGAAGTACCAGTGCTACCGTCCGTGTCGGCGTTCGAACGCGTTCTCTCTCGGAAGGTAGATTGCGATACATACGCCAGCTTGGTGCAACAGATATCTTCGTCGATCACGCCGATACGGACGAGGAACCCGACGAATTCAATGATCGCGATGGTGCCGAGACGATCGCAGTCGGGCCGGACCAGATTCCGTCCGTCTCGGAACTCACGGCCGCTCGAGACCGTATCGAGGACGCGGGACTATCGTTTACGGGCGTTCAATCGCTCCCGTATTCGATGTATGGTGATATCATGTTCGGGCGAGAGGGTACAGACGACGCGCTCGATCAGATCACGACCCTGATCCGAAATCTCGGGCAAGCCGGCATTCCGGTGTTAGGATATCAATGGAACCCTCGCAGCGTCGTCCCGATGCGAACGTCGCCCGTCGAGACGCGAGGCGGTGCCGAGGCGACCGCCTTCGATTACGACGAACTCGACGACCCCGACGAACTCGCACCCGGTCTCGACCGAGCGTATACTGAAGCGGAGTTCTGGGACAACTACCAGTACTTCCTCGAGACCGTGCTTCCAGTCGCAGAGGACGCCGGCGTCGACCTCGCACTGCATCCGGTCGACCCGCCAGGTCTCGAGTCGCTCGGGGGCATTCCGCGTCTGTTTCGGAACATCAAGAACTTCGAGAGGGCCATGGAGCTCGTCCCGAGCGATAATCACGGATTGAAACTCTGTCTGGGCTGTTTCTCCCAGATGGGCGAAGACGTCACCGACGTCATCCGTCGCTTCGGCGAGCGTGACCAGATCGTCTTCATCCACTTCCGCGACGTCGTCGGGACGGTACCGAAATTCCACGAGACGTTCGTCGATACGGGGAACTTCGACACCGCTACGGTGGTCAGAACGCTACGGGATATTGGGTTCGATGGGGCAGTTATTCCCGACCACGTGCCGAAGATGGAGGGGGACGACGACTGGAGACACCGGGCACGTGGGTTTACCGTCGGCTATCTTCGCGGCGTTATCGATACGGTTCAGTCGGAACCGACACGGACAACACAACTCTCAGAGCTCGAGTAGGCCGGTTCTCTCCCATCGCCGTTTCGAAGCGGTTGTCGCTTCTTCCTCCAAAGCGCTCAGCGATCGATGGAAGCGTCAGTTGTCCGGCGTCCGTACAACGAAACACGGCTGATCGTCCGGCATCGTCGGAAACAGGTGAGTGACGAACGGCACGAGTGATAGTTGATAGACCGATTCCAGGCTTACTCCGGGAGACAGCCGCGAGATGTCGTCCGGCAGAGCCGGACTCGTAGACGATACTGTCACCCGTTCCACAGACATAGATTACAAACATATGCGTGTAAGTTCTCTGGCACTCCGAGAGAGTTCCGACTGAGAAATCGAATTCGTCGGGTACAGGTCCCGTAGTCGCGTTTCAGAGGTGTCCGGTGATACCGGACACAATATGCGTAACGCTGCCACGACACAGGCTACCGAGAGGTCGTTGCTGATCGCACAGTCCGACCGCTGCTGGGTCGTCGAATACCGTCAGGAGAGGGGGCGGAGCACTGGACGGTCCGTGATCAGTCAATTCGCGCGACGAACGTGACTGTGCCCGCTAGATCATTCGGTATACTTCATCCAGCCATTGGTCGGAGTCATCATCGACGACGATTCCGTCCATCTCCTCGGCCCAGCGAGCCTGTGCGTCGCTCGTGTCCATCACGTCTTGGATCGCCTCCGGATTGTCAAGTTCCATGAACCCGAAGACGTGCCCGTCCGACTCGAAGACGCTGTAGGTCTCGAGTCCGGCATCGGAATCGAGATACGCCGCTTCGAGCCACGTGGGCACGTCCTCGTGGGCCTCGCGGTATGCTTCACGCTGTCCGTCGGCGATTTCCAGATGGAACGCAATGCGTGCCATACAGGAGGCAAATCGAGCGGCAGTCCCTTAGCTATTCCCCAGTTCGTGTCGTTCGGAACGTCACTCGAGACGGTCCCGATCGACGGTCGCTTCGTCGACTTCGATCCCGATCCCGAGTGTCTCTGGTACTGCGAGCCCGCCGCTGGGGGATCGAACGGGGACTCGAGGAGGTCATGTCGAGGAGGATCTTCGCCGCGATCAAACTCGAATAGAACGGGCTCGAGTACCGTTCTCTTGGCGTGGGGAGACGGCGAGCCGAAGAGGAAACAGAAAACGTGACGGCGATCGATGTCGACGGCGAGGTCTACTGGAACTGCGGCATTACTTCGTCGGCGAACAGCTCCATACCGCCGGTCTCGGGGAAGTCGACGAACCAGCACTGGAACTTCGTGACGCCGGTGTCGATCCGCTGCTCGATCGCGTCGGCACACTCCTCGGGCGTCCCCATGATGAAGTACTCATTGGCGATCTCCTCGGTCGTGATGTCGGCCTGATCGACGTACTCCTCTTCGAACTGAATCGGGATCATCAGGTCGAGCAGGCGCTCGTATTTCTCGGGATCGCGCGTACAGATGACGTGCCCGTCCCAAGAGTACTCGATCTCGTCCGGATCGCGGCCGACCGTCTCGCAGTGGTCCTCGATGACGCCGATCTTGTGCTCGAGCGTCTCCGGGGTCCCGTTGAACACGTCCGTGTTCCAGACGTCGGCGTGTTTCGCGACGAGTTTCAGCGTCACCTCTTCGCCCTGGCCGCCGACGAGGATCGGCGGATGGGGGTCCTGAACCGGCCCGGGCTCACAGTAGGCACCGTCGATCTGGTAGCGATCGCCAGCGAAGGAGGCGGGTTCGCCGGAATCGGTGGCCCACAGCTCCTTTATCAGGCGGATGCTCTCGTCTAGTCGCATCAGCCGCTCGAAGCCGTCGCGGTACTCCCAGTCGTAGGCCTCGTACTCGGGTTCGTGCCACCCCGCACCGAGTCCAAGCTCGAGCCGGCCGTCGGAAATGACGTCCAGTGTCGCAGCCATCTTCGCGACGAGTGCGGGGTTGCGGTAGTCGTTACAGAGGACGAGCGAGCCGAGATTGATGTCGTCGGTGAGGCCGGCCAGTGCGGACAACAGCGTCCAGCACTCGTACTCGGCGTGATCGCGCCCGAGCATGAGGTGATCCGGTGCCCACGCGGCGTCGAAGCCGAGTTCCTCGGCTTTTAGGACGCCCTCCTTCGTCGTCTCCCAGTCGAGTCGCTCGTAACACGGCGTATCGCGGTGCGTGGGATCCGTCCCCGATTCCGGCGCGCCCGCGAACACCGGTACGTTGTACTCAAACGTGACGTCGGTCATGGATTACTCCACGCTGTAGTGCTCGAGGGCCTCGGGATTGGTCGCCGAGCTCAGCCCGACGGTGTCGGGGAGTGAGATGGTGCCGTTCTCGGCCTGGGGCGGGTTGGCGTAGATCGCGTCGGCGTAGGTCGACTCCTGCTCGCCCTGGCGCTCCTCGTACCACTCGGGGATCGGGAAGTACTCCGCCATCGGCGCATTGGTCGACGCGGCGATAAAGTGCAGCGTCGGGTTCGTTCCGGAGTGAGGGATCACCGGTACGTCGCGGGCACTCGCCATAGCGTCGATTCGCTGGAGTTCGGTCAGTCCGCCACAGCGGTGGATATCGGGCTGGAGGATGTCCACGGCTTCGCGCTCGAGCAGTTCCTTGTGGCCCCAGCGAGTGAACTCGTGTTCTCCGCCGGAGATCGGCACGTTCGACGCCTCGCGGACCTCGGCGTAGCCGTCGATGTCGTCGGGGATGACCGGTTCCTCGACCCACTCCATGTCGTAGCGCTCGAGGCGCTTGAGCATCTTCTTGGCGTACCGGACGTTCCACCCCATGTAGGCGTCGCCGGCGATCGCGATCTCGTCGCCGACGGCGTCGCGGACCGTCTCGACGATCTTCTCGTTCTCCTTCATTCCCTCGCGACCCGCTTCCGGACCGTACCGGAACCGCAGCTTCATCGCATCGAAGCCCTGTTCCGCGTAGTTCTGGGCCTCCCGCGCGAGTGTCTCGTGGTCGACCGGATGGAGGTTGCTCGCGTAACAGGGGATCTCGTCCGAGACCGGGCCGCCAAGAAGCTCGTACACCGGCTTCTCCGCTTCCTTGCCGGCGATGTCCCAGAGGGCGAGATCGACGGCGCTAATGGCCTCGATGGCCGCGCCCTTCCGACCGAAGGGGATCGTTGCCCGGTACATCATGTCCCACAGCCGTTCGCGTTCGTGGGGATCCTCGCCGACGACGAGCTTCGAGAGCGTCTCGTTGACGATCGTCTCAATCGAGCCCGTCGCCCAGTTGCCGACGCCGACACCGGTGATGCCCGCGTCCGTTTCGACTTCCACGACGACGTCACCGACCGGCCCCATCCACTTTCGACGGGCCTCCGGATTGTCGCCGTCAGCGTTGTTGTACTCGTCGAACTTGCTCATGACGGTGACGAGCGGGAACTCGACGAACTCGCCCCAAGAATCGGTACTGACCTTCGTGACGGTGATGTTCGTTATCTCCATGAATCTAAAGTCACTTCCAACGGACTCACCTTGACGTGTGTTCAACAGCCACATAAATGTTTATAGTACCTCGATGCTCCCACCCCAGGAGACGACCGCTTCATCCTCTCTCGAGAGTTCTGTCCGGACACAGCGCCCATGACACCAAACATAAAACGCAGCGACCGCTGGTCGAACTCGAGTTCCCACGGCTGGCGAGATGGAGAGTAGCCGTCCCAGTCGAACGTGTCCCACACCTAAAGGTATATGTAGGAGAGTCCCCCATCTATTGATAGCTCGACTAGAGCGAGGTAACCCTAGATGAAGGCCATAGTACATACCGGTCCCAGATCTATCGAGATTCGCGAACGTGAAAAGGCAATCCCCGACGACGACGAAGTACTCGTTCGCGTTCACTCGGCGGGGCTGTGCGGAAGCGACGCGCACGCGTACAAATACGAAGACGGCTACGAGTGGATCCCGATTCCGCGAATCATGGGCCACGAGTATTCCGGTGAGATCGTCGAGGTCGGTGATGACATCACCGACTTCGCAGTCGGCGATCACGTCGTCGAGGAGCCGATCCACGACTGCGGCTCATGTTTCCAGTGCAATAACGGGCAGCCGAACGTCTGCCAGAACTTCGATATCACGGGCATGCACAACGACGGTGCGTACACCGAGTACACGACGGTCCGCCCGAAAGATCTGCACCTGATTCCGGACGACGTCCCCCTCGGACACGCGAGCATCACCGAACCGCTCAGCATCGCGACGCGCGCGGTGTTCGATCAGTCCCATGTGACGCCGGGCGACACCGTCCTCGTGGAGGGGCCCGGCCCGATCGGCGTTCTCGTTGCGGCCGTCGCGGACTCGATGGGCGCTAACGTCTTCGTCTCGGGACTGGGCAAAGACACCGAGTATCGGCTGCCACTGGTCGAAGAGCTCGGAATCGAAACGATCGATATCGAGACGAACGACCTCTCCGACGTCGTCGACGCGCGAACTGACGGCGTCGGTTTCGACGCGGTGTTCGATACGACCGGCCACGCCAGCGGCATCGAGATGGCTATCGACCACGTCCGCAAGGGCGGACAAGTCGTCGTCGTCGGCCTCCCCGGCTCCCCCAGCGAAGTGTTCATGACACCGGTGGTTCGCGGCGAAGTCGACGTGAACACGTCCTACGGCTCGACCTGGCAGAACTTCGAGCAGGCCATCCGACTGCTATCTGCTGGTGCCATCGACGCCGACGCGATCATCGATCGCTCGTTCAGCGTCGACGACCCGACCGCCGCGTTCGAGGCGTTCCTCGAGTCGGAGACCTGCAAGCCGGTCTTCTCGTTTGCGGATCGCTGAGCGATCGTCTCCGCCTGCAGGTGCGCCTGCTCGTTGGTCGCATCAGCCTATCACCTACGGCGCTCAACCGGGGTAGCGGTGCCGTCTCTGCGTCTACGTCACACCAGTCGAATCTTTGATATGGGATACTTACGAACGGCACGCATGGTTCAGGTTACTGATCCCGATGGTACCATCACTGTCGACATCGACCCGAACGGGGAGTTCAGTGTAGAGCGATCTGGACAAACGGTTTTTGAACCGTCGCCCTACGGTCTTCCGACGCCGTACGGCTCGTTTCCTGACGAGTTCGAGCTCGACGGCGTGCGAACCCGTACGATCGACGAATCGTACGAACTCGTTCACGGGAAACAATCGAGCCCGCGCCACCGAGCGGTCGAGAAGACGCTCTCGTTCGAGGGCGACGGTGGCTCGGTGGACCTCCAAGTCCGCGCCGCAGACGACGGCATCGCATACCGATACCGGTTGCGAGGCGAGCGGGACGAGTATCTGCACCCGGGTGACGAGTCCGGCTTTCGATTCCCGCCGGGTGCCGTCGCATGGCTCTCCGACTATCAGGCCAACCACGAGGGACACAGTCGGCAGGTTCCGGTGACCGCCATCGACGGAGAATACAATCTCCCCGGGCTCTTCCGCGTCGACGACGCCTGGGCGCTCGTGTGCGAGGCCGGCGTCGACGGCGACTGGATGGCCGGCCGACTCGTCGGGACGTCCGACGACGCGCCGGGCGTCGACATCGGATTTCCCGAGTCCCACCCGACGTCACATGTGTGGGCCGACGACCCCGCGACGACGCCGTGGCGCGTCGCGATCATCGGTGACCTCGCGACCGTAGTCGAGTCGACGCTCCCGACCGATCTCGTCGACGGGCCACGAATCGACGGCGACTGGGTCGAACCCGGTCGCGTCGCGTGGTCGTGGTGGTCGAGCGGCTCGAACGACCGGACGCTCGAGGAACAGCGTGCCTACGTCGACTACGCCGCGGAGCGGGGCTGGGAGTACGTGCTGGTTGACGTCGGCTGGAACGACGAATGGATGCTCGACCTCGTCGCGTACGCGAACGACGCCGGCGTCGACATCGAACTCTGGTCCCATTTCATCGACCTGAACACGGAGTCCAAGCGCGAGGAACGCCTCTCGAAGTGGGCCGAGTGGGGTGTCGCCGGCATCAAGGTCGACTTCATGGACAGCGACGACCAGGGACGGATGCAGTTCTACGATGACCTCGCCCGTGCCGCCGCCGAATACGAACTGACCGTGAACTTCCACGGGTCGGCCGTCCCGACGGGGCTCCGTCGGCGCTGGCCCCACATCATGACGTACGAGGGCGTTCGCGGCGCCGAGTACTACAAGTGGACGACGAACACGCCCGAGCACAACGTGACGCTCCCCTTCACCCGCAACGTCGTCGGTCCGATGGACTACACACCCGTGACGTTCTCGGCCGAGCGACG
The DNA here is from genome assembly GCF_019879105.1 of Natrinema sp. SYSU A 869. Classification (NCBI taxonomy): domain Archaea; kingdom Methanobacteriati; phylum Methanobacteriota; class Halobacteria; order Halobacteriales; family Natrialbaceae; genus Natrinema; species Natrinema sp. SYSU A 869. The sequence goes on from NZ_CP082247.1 coordinate 880,289, forward strand.
CACGACGTCAGCGGGTCACGAACTCGCGCTGTCGGTCGTCTACGAGTCTGGACTCCAGCATTACGCCGACGGGATCGAGACCTACGAGTCGTATCCGATCGCAGAGCGCGTCCTCGAGTCCGTTCCGGCGGCCTGGGACGAGACGAGATTCCTTCGCGGACGGCCCGGGACGGAAGCCACGTTCGCGCGACGGACGGGCGACGACTGGTTCGTCGGCGCGATCACCGCCGGTCCGGCGGGATCGATCGAGGTTCCGCTCTCGTTCCTCGACGAGGAGACGACGGCCGTCGTCGCGACCGACGCCGACGAGGGAACCGGTCTCACGGAGTACGAACGCGCGGTATCGCCGGACGAATCGCTCCGCGTGTCGGTCGCGGTGAACGGCGGCTTCGTCATCCGACTCTGACGCCGAACGTCGGGCACCGCTCTCCTCGTCTCCGTTCTCGATCCGTCGGTGCAGTCAAAACGGCTTCCAATCGAGTCACATGACGACGATCACTCCGACGAGCGTACTCGAGGTGACGATGTGGCTGAGATCCGCCAATGGCCGTCTCGACGATCCGGGTTCTATCGGAGCTGCTCGGAGTCGCTTTTCTCGCAAGGTTTAGTAGCGTTCGATACGTCACCGTTCGTGAACGATGGTACTGGATACACATACCCACGCCTGGGCGCGACCGAACCGGGACCACCCCTGGGTCAACGGACCGCTGGTGGAGACCGTCGACGAGTTCGACGTCGACACCGTCTACACCGCCGAGAAGCTCCGCGCGGACATGGACGACGTCGGCGTCGACGAGGCGATCGTCGTCGGCTACCCGATCTGCGAGTGGACCGACAACTGGTACACCGTCCAGTGCGTCGAGGAGCACGACAACCTCTCCGGGATCGTCATGCTCGATCAGTTCGCCGACGGGGCCGCCGACCTGCTGCGGTCGCAGATGGCCGTCAACGGCATTCTCGGGTTCCGGCTGGGCGCGATCTGCCCGTACGACCGCATGTGGGAGACGTTCGATCCGACGGGTAGCTGGCTGCGCGACGCGATCGACGAGACCGAGTTCTGGACGGCCGCCCAGGAGACCGACGCGCTGGTCCAGATCCTGGCCCACGTCGACCAGCTCGAGCAGGTGATCGACCTCGTCGAGACCTACCCCGATCTCACCTACGCGCTCGATCACTTCTGTCACGCCGGCCCCGACGTCCCGCCCGAAGACGCGCTCGGCACGCTCGAGCCCCTCGCCGGCGATGAGTACGACGTCGCCGTGAAGATTTCCGAGGTCGTCCACCGCTCCGAGGAAGAGTTTCCCTACGCCGACATGCACGACCACGTCCGCTGGCTGCTCGAGACGTTCGGCCGCGAGCGGGTCGTCTGGGGGTCCGACTTTCCGAACGTCAGCGACGAGGCGACCTACGAAGAGAGTCTGCGGTGGCTCGAACACGTCGACTGTCTCTCGAAAAAAGACCGAAACTGGCTCACCGATCGGTCGATGCGGGAGCTATGTGGGCTCTGACCGTTACTCGCCGACGACGTGGTTCTCAAGCGTGCCGATCCCCTCGACTTCGGCTTCAACCGTGTCACCGGGCGAGAGCAGTTCCGGCGGATCGCGGAAGATGCCGACGCCGCCCGGCGTTCCGGTCGAGATCACGGTTCCCGGCTGCAACGTCATTCTGTGACTGAGGAACTCGATGGCGTCGCCGACGTCGAAGATGAACTCCGCAGTCGAGGACGCCTGTTTCACCTCGCCGTTGACTCGAAGTTCGACGCCGACGTCGTTGGCGTCGATCGCTTCGGGTGCGGTCAGGGCCGGTCCCATCGGTGCGAACGTGTCGTAGCTCTTGCCCCGGAAGAACTGCCCGTCCTCGAACTGGGCGTCGCGCGCGCTGACGTCGTTGACGACCGTGTAGCCCGCGACGTACTCCTCGGCCTCGTCGGCCGAGACGTCGCAGGCGGTCCGGCCGATGACGACGCCGAGTTCGACCTCGTAGTCGACCTGCTCGACGTCGTCCGGGTGGACGATCGGCGCGTCGGGATCGGTGACGCTCGAGGGGGATTTCGCGAAGAGCATCGGCTTGTCAGGTATCTCTTCGTCCTGCTCTTCGGCGTGATCGTAGTAGTTCAGGCCGACACAGATGATCTGCTCGACCGACGGAATCGGGACCAGCCGGTCCTCTGGCTCGTCGATTTCCGGGAGTTCCCCCGTCTCGACGGCGCGACGGACGCGGCGACGGTAGCCGGGCGTAGCGAGGTCCTCGATCGTCGGTTCTCCGAAGCGGTCCAGTGCATACGTCTGGTCGTCGACGGTAACGCCCCAGCGGACGCCACCGCTGGTCGCGAATCGAACGAATTGCATCGTATCGAAATTCCTGTCCTAGATCTTGAATCTTTCTCTCGGCTCGCGGGCGCGGACGGACCGCGCCCGCCCGGTCACTCAGACTCGTCCGGTGCAACGAGCGAGATCGGATGAGATGGCTGGCGGGCGAGGAGTCCGTCCAGTTGCTCGAGACACGACGTCCCGCTCGCGACGACCGTTCGATCGGCGGCCTCGGGTGCCTCGAACTGTTCTCCAAGTCTCTCACCGACGTCCATGCTCAGCTCGTAGTACTCGCTCTTGTAGCCGAAGCTCCCCGCCATGCCACAGCACTCGACGTCGGAGGTGAGAACGTCGTACCCCAGTCGATCGAGGACATCTGTCGTGTAAGTCTCGAGTTCGAGCGTCCGCTGCTGGCAGTGGGAGTGATACGCGATGTCGGAGTCGACGGCGTCCGCACCGTCGACGCCACGCAGTGGCGCAGGATCGGCCCCGTTCTCGAGTAGGCCGTAGACGTACTCGAACACCTCGTAGCTGCGCTTGGCGAGCGCCTCGTAGCGTTCCTCGTCGAGGAGTCGTTCGTATTCGCCGCGGAACATCGCGAGATCGCTGGGTTCGATCACGACAACGTCGTAGCCCGCCTCGAGGTGGGACTCGAGGTCGGCGGAGACGTCGCGAGCGTGGTCTTCCGCGGTGGCGATCATCCCCTGCGAGAGGGGGGCGCGGCCGGAGGAGGCGACGTCAGGGACCTCGACCGCGACGCCCAGCGCCTCGAGCGTTCGGACGGCCGCCTTCCCGCGGTCGGTCCGGATGTAGTTCGTGTAGAGGTCGGGGTAGACGACCGCGTGGTAGTCGGCGTCGACGGGACGGGGCTCGTCCCGGTTCCGGAACCACTCGACGAACGTCTCGCGCTCGAATCGGGGCAAGTCGCGGCGGCGATCGACGCCGATACCCCGTTCCATGAGCGCTCTCGAGGGCAGCGTGTCCGCGACCCAGTTCGATACGGGTGCGGTCGCGGACCCGAGTTTCGCCAGCGTCGAGAAGTTACCGAAGAAGCGCTTTTGCAGGTCGAGGCCCGCGGGCTCCTCGTCCGGGGTGAGCCCCTCGACGAGGAAGTCGAGTTCGCCGTCTTCGGCCCCACGATTGCGCCGATCGCGGACGACCGTGTTGATCCACGGGATGTCGATCTTCACCGGACACTGGTTGACACACCGCGAGCAGCCGGTACAGAGGTCGTTGAACTCGTCGGCCGACTCCTGGCCGTGGACGCCGGCCTCCCAGCCGGTCGCGATGCCCCCCGAATAGGTCTCGCCGCCGAAGACGTGGCCACCGACGGACTGGAAGTTCGCACACGAGTTCGCACAGGCCGAACACCGGATGCAGTAGAGCGTCTCCCGGAGCTGGTCGTCGTCACGCATGTCCATCCGACCGTTGTCCAGCAAGACGAGGTGGAAGTCCCGATCGTTCGGGTCGTCGGCGATCGGCTCGTCGTCGTCGAAGTCGACCGGCGGCGTCGAGACCGGCGGCGAGAAGAGGGAGACGTAGGAGGTGATATCTTGCCCTGTCCCCGAGCGCGCGATCAGTTCGACGAACGGCTGGAGATCCTCGAACGTCGGGATGATCTTCTCGACGCCCGCCACCGCGACGTGCGTGTCGGGTACGGCGATGGTCTTGCGAGCGTTGCCCTCGCTGGTCACCAGCGCCATCGTTCCCGTGTCCGCCGTCACGAAGTTCGCACCGGTCACACCGATGTCCGCGTCCTCGATCCGCTCTCCGAGGTACTCTCGGGCGAACGCGGTCAGTTCTTCGGCCGTCTCGAGGTCCTCCTCGGGCTCGAAGTACTCGTTGAACAGGGTAGCGATCTCCTCGCGCGACTGGTGGATCGCCGGCGCGACGAGGTGACTGGGCGCTTCATCGGCCACCTGTAGGACGAACTCGCCGAGGTCGGTCTCCCAGACCTCGCAGTCCTCGGCCTTGAGGTGCTCATTGAGATCGATCTCCTCGGTCGTCATCGATTTCGACTTGACGACGGTTTCGGCCGCTCGTTCGCGGGCGAGTTCGCGGACGTACCGGTTCGCGTCGGCGGCGTCGTCGGCGACGTAGACGGTGCCACCGTTTGCCTCGACCGCCTCGCGCACCCCCTCGATGAGTTCGGGGAGACGTTCGATCGCGTCCTCCTTGATCGCACGCGCCCGGTCCTTGTACGCGTCGTAGTCCTCGAGTCGGGCGACGGACTCGTATCGGCCCTCGTTGAACCCGCGGGCGTTGCGCTCGACGCTGTCGCCCTCCGTTTCCATGACGTGCCGGATCCGTTCGGCCTTCCGGGATCGCTCGCTCGCCATTATTCCTCCAGAATGACCGCGTGCGTCTCTCGCGGACCGTGCACGCCGTAGACAAGTTCGCCCATGTCGGCGGTCGCGCTCGGGCCGGTCGCGATGACGGCGTCTCCATTTCCGTTTCGGAACCGGTCGCCCAACCGCTCGAACGCCGATGCCATATCAGGGACGAGATCCTGCTCTCGAATGACGATCACGTGACGGTCGGGAAAGAGGCTGGCGAGTTCGGAACCTGTCGGTGTCGACTCGAGCACGACTGAGCCGTAGTCGGCGACGCCGAGCGCCGCGGCGGTCACGCCACAGGCCGCCTCGCGGAGTTGGTCGGATGTCGGATCGAGAACGATATCCATTCCCTCGAGCGAAACCTCCTCGAAGGGGAGCGGCGCGCCGATCGCGGGCTGGTCAATAACGTCGGCGAGTGCGTCCTGAAACGCGGCCGGCGAGGTCCGGGTAACGGCGGTCCGGACGTCTCCGAGATTCGTTTCGAACGTCTCTAGCTGTGTCTCCATTGCGTGGTCATCACTACCTACCGCCACGGGTTTGGATCTTGCCATTGACCACCACGTCGGTGTGGGCGAACGCACAAAATCAGTGTTCGGTCCGTCGTCCCAGTCACAGCCCGCCGTCCGATCGTCTCGAGGACGAACTGTCGTCGCCACCCGCTCTGTTCCGGCTACGCCACGGTTATCGGTACCGAGCGGATCAGGCCCCAAACCGGCCGTGTTACTATCGACACTACAGACGGGAGACCGCGGAACAGCGACGAAAATCGATAACGGTCCGCGACGAGAGGCACCTAGATATATTCTTCCGGATCGGGGCGGTCGGCCTGTTCATCGTCACGCAGGAACGTCCGTGCGGCCGGAAGGAACTGGTACCGCAGGTCGACGTAGAACGAAACGATCCCGTAGATCCAGAAGAAAACAGGACTACTGCGGACACGATGAACAGGATGCCTGGAGTGGTCACCATCGTTCGATCACCCCTGGATCTCTTCGGACGAGCCGGCCTCGGCCTCCATCGAGACCTGGTCGACGAGCGAGTGTGCGATCGCGTCGCCCGTTGATCCGTCGAAGAGGTGCACCTTGTCTCGATCGAGGACGACTTCGACCGTCTCATCCTCCTCGATGACGGTATCGGGATCGATGGTCACGAGCAACTCTGCGGCATCCGCACCCATGACCTCAGTCTCGTCCGACATGGCGGTCCGGGGAACCAGGTAGGCATACGTCTGATCGCCGACCGGCTCGAGAACGTCGACGACGGCCTCGAACGGGGTACTCGGCGTCGTTGGTTCGTCCCCGCTCGAGGCGAGGTAGACGTCTTCCGGGCGGATGCCAACCCTGACGTCGGTTCCGTCGCGTTCGGCACCGAGCGCGTGGCGGAGCTGGAAGTGATCGAGGTCGATCGTCTCCCCGCTAATGCTCCCGTCGAAGATGTTCATCGACGGACTCCCGATGAAGCTCGCAACGAACTCGTTGACCGGCTGATTGTAACACTCGAGGGGCGGCGCACACTGCTGGAGGTTCCCCTTATTGATGATGGCGATACGGTCCGCCATCGTCATCGCTTCCTCCTGGTCGTGGGTCACATACACCGTCGTGATCCCCAGATTCTTCTGTAGCCGTTGGATCGCGGTCCGCATGTGGACGCGCAGCTTCGCGTCGAGATTCGCAAGGGGTTCGTCCATGAGGAACACCTCCGGTTCACGGACAATTGCGCGAGCGATTCCGACGCGCTGTTGTTGCCCGCCGGAGAGTTCGCTCGGGCTGCGATCGAGCATCCCTTGAAGTTGGACGGTTTTCGCCGCCGTCTCGACGCGCCGGTCGATCTCGTCCTGTTCGAAGTTCCGAAGCCGAAGCCCGAAGCTGATGTTCTCAGACACGTCCATGTGTGGGAACAGCGCGATGTTCTGGAAAACCATCGAGATGTTCCGATCCTTGGGCGGTTCGTTCGTCACGTCCTCGCCGGCAATCTCGACGGTGCCGCTTGAGGGGAGCGTGAGTCCGGAAATCATTTCTAGCGTCGTCGATTTCCCGCAGCCCGACGGGCCAACGAGACAGAGGAACTCGCCGTCCTTGATCTCGATGTTCATTTCGTCGACTGCTACGACAGCGTCGTACCGTTTCGTTGTGTCAGTAAGGTTAACGTGTCCCATGATGTCACTCCTTTAATCCGCCTTGAGTCAAGCCTCTAACGATATGTTTCTGTGCCAATACGACGAGCAGCGCCACGGGGATGATACCTACAATACTCGCGGCTGCCATCAAATCGTACGCCTGTCCGCTCTGTTGTTCGAACGAACGAATTCCGTATACAAGGACCGCCCAGTTGTCGGCCCCGCCATCAGTCATCATGAACGAGAAGAAGAACTCGCGGTAGACGCTGATGAAGACGATGACAGCCGCCGTCGTGACCCCTGGGGCTGAGAGTGGAAGGATCACTCGGAACAACGCTCCGAGTCGTGTCGTCCCTTCGACTCTGGCAGCGTCTTCCAGACCGTCCGGAATCTGCCTGAAGAACGTCGTCAGGATGAAGATCGTGATCGGCAGGGTCAACATCGTGAACGGGAAGGCCATCGACCACGGCGTGTTGTAGAGGTCAGGCGACATGAATGGCCCAAACGATAGCGCTCCCGTTAGCATCTCATACAGCGGGATCAGATACGATATCCCGGGGAAATACGAGACGACGAGCAGCAGTAACATCAGTGGTGTCTTGCCACGGAAGTCGACGCGACCGAACGCGTACCCGGCGAGACTGCCGATCAGCAGGCAGATGACCACGGTGATCGAGGCGATGATAATACTGTTGAATACGTACTTGTGGAACGGTACCTGTTGGAATATCTCAAAGAACGACCCGACGTCAGCACCCGCAGGAAGAAGTCCCATATCGTAGTGTGTCCCGTCGGGTGTGATCGCGAGAACGAGCAACCAGTAGAACGGGAACAACGTCACGATGATGAACGACGTTAGCCCGACGTAGAACAGTATTCTGTAAGTGTCATACGGGTTGTTGATGAGCAGATCGACGAACTGGCCGATTCGGCTACGTGACTCCTCTTGAACAGGGTTACTCACTGGTAGTCACCTCGCGGAATTTGATGAGATACATCATTACGATACCCGCAATGATGAGTGCTGTTAGGAAGGCGATCGCGGATGCAGTCGCCCACCGCTGCATTCTGAACGTATCGACGACGAGGCAAGTCAGCGTCGGGACCGTATTACAGCCCGCAGACGCTTCCACGACACCGTACACCTTCATCGAACTGATCGTATAGAAGATCATGCCGATGAACACGACCGGCTTGATAAGCGGGAACGTGATCAGCTTGAACTGCTGCCACTTCGAGGCACCAGCGACTTTAGCTACGTCGTAGAGGCTCTGGTCTACGCTCGCGAGACCGGCGAGAATGATGAGCGCGATAAACGGAACCCGTCGCCAGACATCGATCAGAATGACGACGATGATCGAATCGCGCGTACTGATGAGCGGATTCGCCGAGAACAGTCCGATGTTGTGCAGCGGGTCAACGAGGAAACTGATCGATGGGTCGAACAGCAAGGAGAACATCATCCCCTGAATAACGATCGGAATCGACCACGGAAGGAGGACGATCATCCGTGTCACTGCGCGCCCGCGGAACTCCTTGTTGAGGAGTAACGCCATACCGAGCCCGAGAACGGTCCCCATAGCGACGCTCACGGCCGTAATGAGGAGCGTGATACCGAGCGCACTCGAGAGCGGATCGCTCAGGCTGACAACGGATCGCTGAGGATAATGTTTATATCACCGTTGAAGATCGCGACGTACGTATCGATCCCGTTGAACGCTCCGACCGGATGTTCACCGTAGAGGTCGTCGCTGTGAAGCGAAATCCACAGCGTTCGAAGGAGCGGATAGAACGCAAGAATCGAGAGAACGAAGAGCATGGGCCCGATGAGGAGATAGCCGTACTTGTCCTCGTCTAATCGTTCGATCCTGTACAGGATGGGCGATGCAGCGCGGGATACCTTCTCTAACATTGTGGTGGCCTACTTCGCATGGGATTCGCGAACGATCTTGTACGCTTCGGTATTCCAGTTGCGGATATGGATGTCGATCACCTATAGATCGGTGTTTTCTATTTCCTCGACGGCGGCTTGTGCCGACGAAACGGCTTCTTCGGGTGACTGCTCCTGGTTGAGACACGCGTGGAACTCGTCGGCGATCGCGTCCTTCTGAGAGTCCCAGATCTGGTTGATCGGGTGGACCCACTGGTTTTCCGACTGGAGCTGCAGCGTGTCGAGATAGCGGCTCATCACCGGGACATTCTGGGCTTGATCCGACTCGTACAGTTCCGGCTTCGGCGGTGTCGATCCCGTGAACTCGAAGATATCGAGGTAGAACTCGTCGGACGTCATCACTTTCACTACTTCGACGGCTGCGGGGAGGGTCTCGGAGTTCGGGTTCAACGAGAGGTGCCACCCGCCGAGTGTCGCGTTCGTTCCACCGGTTCCGTCGTACTCTGCTTCATCTTTGGATATGCCGTAGGGGAACGGCATGAGGCCGATATTTTCGCCGAACGCGTCCTCGCCTGCGAACTGTGCGATCGCGTACGACCAGTTTCGATGGAAGACCGCCTCGCCGGCAGCGAACGATTCCTGAGACTGTTGCGTGCCCCAGCCGAGCGCTTCGGACGGGAGGATGTCACCAGTCATACCCTCGAGCGCGTGTTCGTCGTCGGATCCGTGCATGAACATCCGGAGCAACCGGAGCGCATCGATCACCGGCTCGTCGTCGATCGTAATCGGTCGGTCACCGATGGGACCGTGCTGGTTGTCCATATCACCGAAGTAGTTTCCGCCCATCGTGACGACCTTCTCGTAGCCGGTCTGATGACCGATCGTCCGCTGATTGAGCGTCGTCGTATAGGCGTGATCGACACCGTTGGCCTCCCTCGTATCGCGAGCGATTTCAGCGAACTGTCCCCACTCCATCGGCTCCGTCGCCCAGTTTTCGCCGTCCGGGTCGTAGCCGGCATTCTCGACGTAATCCTTGCGGTACAGAATCGCCGGTATATCGACGAACTGCGGAATGCCGTACAGGCCACCGTCCCATCGCATCGAATCGACCATCACCTCGTGATAGTCGTTTTCGATTTCGTCGAGTTCTCCTCGGGGAGTGCCTCGTTCAGATCGACTAACCATCCTCGCGGCGCGAACGAGGACGTGTACGAGAAGTTTGTCAACATGATGTCCGGCGTGCTTCGGCCGGCTTGCAGGATCTGGTTGTACCGAGCCTTCTGATCGTCCGCCCCCCAGACGCCGGTCGAAAATTCGACATCAATGTTCTCGTGGAGGCCGGCATTTCGCATCGACTCCATCAGTTGGTCCTGAATGTCCCCGAAGAGCGGCGCAGTACTGTACTCGACTGTCGCCTCCTCGCCGTCGTACTCCGAGATATCTAGTTCGTCATCGTCACTCCCACCACCGAGACAGCCAGCGGTACCGACGACGCCGGCCCCACCGGCCGCCGAGAGGAACCGTCGACGAGATATCGCATTGGCGATCTGCATGCTACTCTTAGACCTATGATTGGCTTTACCTGCCATGGATAATCAATGAGTAGACCCTTATATAAGCATAACTGTTTATTTTAACACGTATCGTGGCTCGTCTGCAATCAAGAGCCGTTTGCCGGACGAAGGGGATAGTCGACGACAAGCCCACGATCGGTAACAAGTACTGATCTGTACCCGCTCCACCCGTCGTTCGGTCAGGTCGGATAGATCCACCTTCCCGGGCCGTTCGTCTTCGAATCCAACGACCACTGACGGTTTCAGTGTGAAAATGTCCGGCCACGCCGGACAATTATAAATAGACCCTCTCTGTACTAGCAGGAGATGTCGAACGACCCACGCTATCCGGTTCAGGCCGCTGCGACGACGTTCCGGATCATCGAAACGCTTCACGAACTCAACGGGGCAGGCGTTTCCGAACTCGCCGCCGAACTCGAGATGCCCAAGAGCACGGTCCACGATCACCTTCAGACGCTGACCGAAGCCGAATACCTCGTTAACGAAGACGGGACCTACCGCGTCGGGACGCGGTTTCTCGAGTTAGGAGGGTTCGCTAGAAGCCAGATGAAGCTGTACCAGATCGCCTCTCCCGAAATTAAGGAGCTAGCGGAGGAACAGGTGAACACGCGAATCTCATGATCGAAGAACACGGCAAAGGGATCTTCCTCAATAAGGCGAAAGGCCGGGACGCGGTGAATCTCGATACGCACATCGGCAAGCGCGTTCATCTCCACACGACTGCAATGGGAAAGGCGATTCTCTCGAAGCTACCCGAGGCGGGCGTCGATGATGTGATCGATCGACACGGGCTCCCTAGCGTGACCGAGAAGACGATTACGGACATCGGTGAATTGAAAAACCAATTGACGGACATCCGCGAACGGGGATATGCGATTGACGACGAAGAACGGGTTCCCGGGA